>JABFWM010000167.1 GCA_013362195.1 Acidobacteriota bacterium | reverse complement strand
ACGGCGTGGAGGCGATCACGAGCACGGCCGACGGACGGACGATCACCGCGGTGCCGTACTACGCCTGGAGCAACCGCGGCCGCGGCGAGATGGCCGTGTGGGTACCGTATTGAGCCTGCGGGCCGAAGGTTACGAATCTCACACAGAGGCCGTCGCACTGAATCAGCCTGTCGGCGCGTCGAGATAACGAGAGCGCATCCGGGTCGGCGATCTCGCGTGTAATAGAATCGCCGGATGAACAGGACGTTTTCCTACGGCGTGTTCGCCGCGATCTGTTGCGCCGGGCTCGGCGCACAGGCGCCGGACGGCGGCACGACGATCGACCCGGCTTCATTCAGCGGCCTCGAATTCCGCAGCATCGGCCCCAGCATCACGACCGGACGCATCTCCGACGTCGACATCGATCCGAAGAACACGAACGTGTGGTACGTGGCCGCGGCATCAGGCGGTCTGTGGAAGACGGAAAACCGCGGCAACACGTTCACGCCCATCTTCGATGCGTACGGGTCGTACTCGCTCGGCTGTGTCGTCGTCGATCCGAAGAACTCGAACGTCGTCTGGCTCGGCACCGGCGAGAACAACAACCAGCGCAGCGTCGCGTTCGGGGACGGCGTGTACAAGTCGACCGATGCCGGCAAGACGTGGAAGCGCACCGGCCTCGAGCACTCCGAGCACATTCAGAACATCGTCATCGACCCGCGCAACTCCAACGTGGTGTACGTCAGCGCGATCGGCCCGTTGTGGTCCGCCGGCGGCGACCGCGGCGTGTACAAGACGACCGACGGCGGCGCGACGTGGAGGGCGGTGCTGACGATCAGTCCCGACACCGGCGTCACCGAGATCGTCATCGATCCGCGCAAGCCGGACGTGCTCTACGCGGCGGCGCTGCAGCGGCGCCGTGCCGTCGGGCAGTTGATCGGCGGCGGTCCCGAGAGCGGCCTTTACAAAACGACCAACGGCGGGTCGACGTGGACGAAGCTCACGAAGGGACTCCCGACCGTCGACATGGGACGCATCGGCCTGGCGATCAACCCGAAGGCCCCCGCCACCGTCTACGCGCTGATCACGGCGCAGGCGGGGCAGGGCGGATTCTTCCGATCAGACGATGCCGGCGCGAGCTGGACGCGAATCGGCAAACAGGTGGGCGGCCGCGGCGCGCAGGCCGCGCAGGAGGATATCGCGCAGGGACGCAGCGGCGCCGGAGGAGGACCGACCGACTGGTACCGCGGCGGCGATCCCGGCTACTACAACGAAATCGTCGTCGACCCGAACAATCCGGAGACGATCTATTCCCCGCAGACCAACATGTGGCGCAGTGAAGACGGCGGACACACCTGGCGCGTCGTCCCGATGCCGGGTGTCCACGTGGACTTTCACGAGATCCTCTGGGACCCGGGCGACGCGCGGCACGTGTTGATCGGCAACGACGGCGGCCTCTACGAAACCTACGACGGCATGCAGTCGTGGCGTCATTTCACCAACCTGCCGTTGTCGCAGTTCTATCGGATCGCCACCGACACCGCGCGGCCGTTCTACCACGTCTGCGGCGGCGCGCAGGACAATGGCTCGGTCTGCGGACCGTCGCGCACCGTCAATCGCGCGGGGATCCGCACCAGCGACTGGTACAGCGTCGGCGGCGGCGACGGCTTTCAAGGCCGCGTCGATCCCGACGATCCCGATACCGTCTACGCGCAGTCCCAGGAAGGAAGTCTCTCCCGCCTCGACCTGCGCACCGGACAGAGCGTCCCCGTCCGGCCGCGGACGACCAACGTCTACAACATGAAGCCGGAGGACATCGAGGCCGAGACCCGCGCCGCACGCGGTCCTGGTGCGGAGGCCGGCCGCGAAGGCGGGCCGGCAGGCGGAACCGGCGGCCGCGGCGGCCGCGGCGGCACGCTCGGACGCTGGCACTGGGATGCGCCCTTCATCATCAGCCCGCATTCGTCGCGGCGGTTGTACTTCGCCGGCGATCGCGTCTACCGCAGCGACAATCGCGGCGACAGCTGGACGGCCGTCAGTCCCGACCTGACGCGCAATCTCGACCCGGCGACGCTTCCGATCATGGGCAAGGTGTGGCCGCGCGAAGCCGTCGCCTTCAACCAGGCGACGACCCGTCTCAGCACCATCACCGCGCTCGACGAATCGCCGCTCGCCGAGGGCGTCATCTACGCGGGATCCGACGATGGGCTCGTGCACGTGACGGAGGACGGCGGCAAGACGTGGCGCAAGGTCGATCCCATTCCGGGCCTGCCGGAGTTCAGCTACGTGACCGACGTGCAGCCGTCGCCACGCGATGCGAACACGGTCTTCGCGACCTTCAACAACTGGCAGCGCGGCGACTTCAAGCCGTACGTGATGAAGAGCGCGGACCGCGGCCGGACGTGGGCGTCCATCAGCGGCGATCTGCCGCCGCGCTCGGGCGCCTGGTCGATCGTCCAGGACGGGCAGAACGCGAACCTGTTGTTCGTCGGGCTGGAGTTCGGCGTGTTCGCCACCATCGACGGCGGGGCGCACTGGATTCCGCTCCGGAGCGGCATGCCGACCATCCAGGCCCGCGATCTCGCCATTCAGCGGCGCGACAGCGATCTCATCGTCGGGACCTTCGGGCGCGGCGTGTACATCCTCGACGATTACACGCCGCTTCGTGACATCACGCCGCAGGCGCTCACCGAAGAGGCGCGGCTGTTTCCGCTGCGAGACGCGTATCAGTTCAACGAACTGACGCAGGTGCAGGCGGCCTGGGGTGACATCGCGACGCCGAATCCGCCCTACGGTGCGATCTTCACCTATCACGTGGCACGCGCGATGGGGGGCGATGACAAGCTGGTGTTGACGATCAGCGACGAGGCCGGAAAGCCGATCCGCCGCATCAACCTGCCGTCCGACCCGGGGCTTCACCGCGTGGCGTGGGACCTCCGCGGCGAACCGCCCGCGCAGCAGGAGGGTGGCCGCGGCCGTGGCGAGAACGCCGATCAGGAACCGGCGCAGTTCTCCGGACGCGGACGTCAAACGGGCCCGCTGGTCGCCATGGGCCGCTACCGCGCGGCGATCGGCAAGCTGTCGGGTGACGACTTCACCGCGATCGGAGAACCGCAATCGTTCGCGGTGATCCCGCTGCCTCGGTGAACCCGGCTCTCGGCTCAGGGCGCATGCGCAGGCCTTGTTAGAGCCCGCCTGCGCGTCTCACCGGATCAGACCCGGCTCACATCTTCAGATCCGGCTCACGCGGCAGGTCTGACGATCCGTCCTACTTGACCTTCCACTCGTGCACCCCCGCGCTGACCCCCGGCTGCATCGTCAACTCGAGGCGCAGCGCGCTGGTCGTCACCGGGGTGAACCGGATCGCGTTGTAGCGATCCTTCGCGACGCCGAAGTCGCCGTGCGCATCGACCGGCTTCCATTGCGCGCCGTCCCTGTAGAGCAGCCGCCATGACGCGGGCACGCGCACGCCGCCGTGGCCGGTGTCGTCGAACCAGTAGATCTCCGTCTCCGAAATGGTGGCGGGCTTGGCGAACGTCATTTCGATCCACTCGCCGGTGCTGCACGGACGCGTTCCCTCCTGCGCGGTCGCCTTCGGCGGCGCCGCGCCGGCCGCGCATCCGTTGGTGGGCCACCAGTCAAAGTAGGATGTGGGATCGTCCGAGGAGGCGGGATCTTCGCCGTCGACGACGGCGCGGATGTTCTTCCGGCTCGGCGAGTGGGTCAGCACGCTCGTCGTCGCGACGGTGGGAAACGGCGTCGGCTTCGCTGCGGCGTCGGTACGCGCGAGCCACACGGCCATCTGTCCACGCCCGCGGTTCGCCCAGGTGGCGTAGGGAATCGCCATGAAGGGCTGCTCGGTTTTCGTGACGCCGCCCTTCGCGTCATAGGCGAGGCCGAACGCGCGTCCGGTGATCACTTCGACGCCGTTCAGCAGATCGCGACGGAACGCCGCGGCGAGCGGCTGGCCGTCGGGCAGGACGATGTTGCGCACCTGGCCGTTGGGATTGTCCGGCCATTCCGCGGCGTACACGATCGGGCCGCGCTGCAGGGCCGTGCGCTGGCGGTCGGCTTCGACGCGGTCGTCGGCGGCGATGCGCCGGACCGGCATCGGCAGCAGCAGATCGATCGTGTCGCCGGCGTTCCAGGTGCGATCGATCGCAACATAGCCGTCGGCGGAGATCGCCGGCACCGCCCGGCCGTTGACCTTGACGGTCGGCGGGGCGGCGGGCTTGTCGAGATATCGGTAGAGACCTCCCGGAACCGGCTCTTCGCGCGCCCACCCGGGAATGCGCACCCGCACCGTGAAGGCGCGCGGACGATCGGGCGTGAGCGCGATGCGCACGGCGCCGTCCCACGGATACCGCGTCTCCTGCACCACCTTCACGGTGCGTCCGCCGAGATTCACGTCCGCGGTGCCTGCGGCATACAGGTTCACGAACAGCGTGTCGCCGCCGCGCTGCGCGTACACGTAGCCGGGCACCGACGCCATGAAGCGGGTGATGTTGCCGGGGCAGCACGCCACCCCGAACCATTCCTGACGCGCGTGCTGACCGTTCGATTCCAGGGGATTCGGATAGAAGAACGTGTCGCCCTTGAGCGAGACCCCGGAGATGAGGCCGTTGTAGAGCGTGCGCTCCATGACGTCGACATACTTCGCGTCGCCGTGCAGCAGGAAGAGCCGGTGGTTCCAGAAGTCCATGCCGACCGACGCGCACGTCTCGTTGTAGGCGGTCATGTTCGGCAGCTCGTACTCGCGGCCGAACCCTTCGTGCCCGCCCGCCGCACCGATGCCGCCGGTGAGATAGAGCTTGGACTTGACGAGGTTTTCCCAGATGCGATCGCCGGCGGCGCGCAGGCGATCGTCACCCTCGAGCGCGGCGACGTCGGCCATGCCGGCATACATGTACATCGCGCGCACGGCGTGGCCGACCGGCTCCGTCTGCTCGATGACTGTGACCTGCGCCTGGTTGTAGTCGAGCCCGCGCGGATTGATCGTCTCGCCCGGCGGAACCGGCGACGGCCCGCGCTCGTCGAGCAGGAACTACGCGAGGTTCAGGTACTGCTCGTTGCCGGTGACGCGATACAGCTTGACCAGCGCCATCTCCGTCACCTGGTGCCCGGGCCAGATCGATCGCTTGCCGGGCCCGAAGGTGCGCACGAGCAGATCGGCGGACCGCGTCGCGACGTCCAGGAAGTTCTTCTTGCCGGTCGCCTGGTAGTGCGCGACCGCCGCTTCGATCATGTGGCCCATGTCGTACAGCTCGTGGCTGTCGTTGCGCTCGTTGACCCACCGCTCGGCGCCGGCCCACCGATGCGGGTTGCGGGGATCGATGGTGCGCGTCGTGTAGAGATAGCCGTCGGGCTCCTGTGCGGCGGCAATCTTCCCGATCAGGCCGTCGACGTAGGCATCGAGCGCCGGGTCCTTCTGCACGCTGAGCACGTACGCGGCGCCTTCGATCACCTTGTAGACGTCGCTGTCGTCGAAGGGGTACCCGGGCGCCTTCGTGTCATGCGGCTGACCCGCGAGCGCTTTGGCCGCGCGCTCGAACAGGTCGACGCGGCCGGTGAGCTCGCACTGCCTGAATGCGGCAGGGATCGTCACGGTCCGGTTCGTGTCGATCCGCGGCGCCCAGAACTCGTCGTTCAAGTGGACGGCGGTGAACGGCACCGGCTGGACGGGGTAGTCGTGGCTGCGTGTCTGCGCCTGCCCGGCCAGCGCGGCGCCCGCGATTGCGAGGAGCGTCACTATCCATCGCATGACGCGCATCATCGGTCCTCCTCGCCCGACGCCGTGTGCGTCGTCGCCGGACGTGGCTTCATCGCGTCCTCGAGCGCCTTCCACTCGGGCGGATTCACGCCGAGGAGATGGCGGCTGAAGAAGTCGTAGCGTTTGTGATCGCCGTACGCGCCGCCGGATCCATGGCCCATCCCGGGCACGACGAGCAGATCGAAGTCCTTGTCGTGCTTGATCTCCGCGCTCTCTGCGCTCCCCGTGTTCGTGAGTACACCGCCGAGGCTATGCGTGTGCATCCGTGTCCATCCGTGGTGGATTGGTCCGTGTCCATCCGTGTCCATCCATGGTGGTTAGAAGATGTACTTCCCGCCGATCTGTATCACACGTGGACCGCCGGCGCGGCCGCGCGCGACGGTGGCTGACCGGCGGCGCGCAGCGCTGCGGCAGCCGCGCGGCCAACGGTCCTGAACGCGCCGCCTTCACGCCGCCGGCAAGCGCGGCGTCTCGACTTGTCGCGATGGAGGCGTTTGCCGTCAGCTCCGGGACGCCTTCGAGCGAGAAGACCCCGGGCCCGCCCGGGTCGTGTACG
>JABFWM010000401.1 GCA_013362195.1 Acidobacteriota bacterium | reverse complement strand
CCGAGGCGGCGCAGCAGGCGCAGGCCGCAGGCCAGGACATGACCCGCTCGCCGGGACGCCGCGCATGACCGCGGCGCGGCATCCCCGGACGCCGCTCCGGACTCGCGCTCGCTCGTCGATCACCGGCCGCGAGCCCTTTCGGCCGCGCACGACAAACTGTCCGGCGGCGTTCGTCATGAGCCGCGGCCGGGCGGCCGCGCCCGGGTCTTGCGCGGCCCCCGTGCCACACAGCGTCACGATCGCGCCGGCGATCGGCCGGCCGCTCGTGGCATCGACGACCCGTCCAATCACGAGCGAGGGCGCCGGTGCGCTCGTCGCCTGCGCCGGCGAGGCGGCGGCTGACGCGAGCGCGAGCGTTAGCGCGAGCAGCATGGCCGCATTATCGCGCCTTGACCCCGGTCGAGGCGCATAGTACCTTTCCCTGGATACGCGCCTGCCTGCGCGCGCCGCATGGGCCGGCCCCCCTTCCGGATCTGATGACACAGCCTGCCTCGGGCACTCTCAAGAAAACGCCGCTTCACGCGCGTCACCGTACTCTCGGCGCCCGGATGGTCGAGTTCGGCGGCTGGGACATGCCCGTCGAATACTCCGGCATCGCCGACGAGCACATGGCGGTGAGGACGCGCGCCGGATTGTTCGATGTCTCGCATATGGGCGAGATCGAGATTGCCGGATCCGATGCGCTGAAGGCCGTCCAGCACATCACGACGAACGATGTGTCGCGGTTGTCCATCAATCAGGCGCAGTATTCCGCGCTCACGACGCCGGCCGGGACGTTCGTGGACGACGTGCTGACCTACCGGCTCGCGGACGATCACTTCATGCTGGTCGTCAATGCGTCGAACATCATCAAGGACTTCACCTGGATCGCGAAGAACCTCCAGGGGATCGGCGATGCTGCGGCGGTGAACACCAGTTCGCGCTACGCGCTGCTCGCGATCCAGGGGCCGGTGGCGCGCGAGGTGCTGCAGACGCTGACCGGCGTCGATCTCTCGACCATGAAGTACTACTGGTGCTCGACCGGTGAAGTGGCCGGCGTGAGGGTGACGATCTCGCGCACCGGCTACACCGGCGAGGACGGCTTCGAAGTGTTCGTGCCGCCGAACGCTGCCGAGCGTGTCTGGGACGCCATCCTGCACGCCGGAAAAGCGGCCGGCGTCGTGCCGGCGGGCCTCGGCGCCCGTGACACGCTGCGCCTCGAAGCGGCGATGCGCCTCTACGGCAACGACATGGACGAAACGACGACCGTCCTCGAGGCGGATCTCGGATGGATCGTCGGGTGGACGAAGACGGACTTCATCGGCGCCGACGCGTTGCGCGCGGAGAAGGTCGCCGGAGCGCCGCGCAAGCTGGTCGGGTTCGAGATGCTCGAGCGCGCGATTGCCAGGCACGGCTACGATGTGTACGTCGGTGCCGCGAAAGCGGGTGTCGTCACGAGCGGAACGCAGACGCCGTATCTGAAGAAGGCCATCGGCATGGCCTACGTGCCGGCCGGCCGAGCCGACGTCGGCACGGAATTCGAGATCGACATCCGCGGCCGCCGCGCAAAGGCCGTAGTCGTCCCGATGCCGTTCTACAAGCGTCCCAGGTAGGAGGCCCGTCGATGACGCGCCTCGAGCGCGCCGGCACGCAGGGCGCCTGACAAGGCGCCGGGAGCAGACATGTATCCGGCTGATCTGAAATACACCAACGACCACGAATGGATTCGCCTTGCCGGCACGGAGGCGCGCGTCGGCATCACCGAGTACGCCCAGAAGCAGCTCGGCGACATCGTCTACCTGGAGCTGCCGCCGGTCGGGCGAACGCTCAAGAAGGGCGAAGTGTTCGGCACCGTCGAATCCGTCAAGGCGGTGTCGGAGCTGTACAGCCCCGTGGATGGTGAGGTCACCGAGGTGAACTCCGCGCTCGTGCAGCATCCGGAAAAGGTCAACTCGGATCCGCACGGCGCCTGGATGATCGCGGTCCGCGTGAGCGGCGACGCGAGCCATCTGCTCGATGCGGAGCAATACACGGAGCTGACGCAGTAAGCGTGTTTCCGCCTGAAGGCGGAAGCTACGGATCGGGAAGTTGAATAGGGTGTGTTTCCGCCTGAAGGCGGAAGCTACGGATCGGGAAGTTGAGTAGGGGTGCTTCCGCCTGAAGGCGGAAGCTACGGACCCGAGAGTTCCCTGAACGCGGAAGCTACGGATCCGGAAGGCGGAAGCTGCAGAACGATCCTCGGGACGCGACTTGACCTTGATGAAGAACGACACACCGGACAGCTTTGCATCCAGACACATCGGACCCGATGAGCAGACACGCGACGAGATGCTCCGCGTCATCGGCGTGCCATCGATCGACGCGCTGATCGATCAGACGATTCCCTCAGGCATCCGGCTGACGGCGCCGCTGACGCTGCCCGACGCGGAATCGGAAGCCGCGTACCTCCGCCGCCTCGGCCACGTCGCCGCGAAGAATCGTACGATGCGGTCGTACATCGGCATGGGTTACTCCGACTGCCATACCCCCGCCGTGATTCAGCGCAACGTGCTCGAGAATCCCGGCTGGTACACGCCGTACACGCCGTATCAGGCCGAGATCGCGCAGGGGCGTCTCGAATCGCTGCTCAATTTCCAGACGATGGTGGGCGATCTGACGGGGATGGAGATCGCGACGGCGTCGCTGCTGGACGAAGCGACGGCGGCGGCCGAGGCGATGGCGATGTTCCATCGGCTGAATACGAAGAAGGCGCCGCCGGGGCAGGAGAGTGTGTTCCTGGTCGGCGCGCGGACGTTCCCGCAGACCCTCGACGTGCTGCGCGGCCGGGCCGAACCGCTGAAGATTCGTCTCGAGATCGGGGACCCCGAGTCGCTGCCGCTGGACCGTGCCTTCGGGTTGCTGCTGCAGTACCCCGACGATCGCGGCGAGGTGCGCGACCTGACGCCGATCATCGAGCGGGCGCACGCCGCGGGGCTCTTCGTCGCGGTCGCCTGCGATCTGATGGCGCTGGCGCTCCTGACGCCGCCCGGCGAAATGGGCGCCGACGCCGTCGTCGGCAATTCGCAGCGGTTCGGCGTGCCGCTCGGCTACGGCGGGCCGCACGCGGCGTTCTTCGCCACGCGCGAGTCGTTCGTACGCCAGGCGCCAGGACGGATCATCGGCGTCTCGGTGGATGCCCGCGGGCATCGCGCCTATCGCATGGCGCTGCAGACGCGCGAGCAGCACATCCGCCGCGAGAAGGCGACCTCGAACATCTGCACCGCCCAGGCGCTGCTCGCGAACATCGCCGCGATGTACGCCGTCTTCCACGGGCCGGCGGGCATTCGCGCCATCGCGGAACGTATTCACGGCCTGGCGCGCACGCTCGACGAGGCGCTGGCCGCGCAGGGCCTGACCCAGACCAATGCGGCGTACTTCGACACGCTCCGGATCGAAGGTGCGCCGGCGGCGGCCATCCGCAAAACCGCCGAAGCGGCGGGCATCAACTTCCGCTACACGACCGACGGCGCAATCGGCATCGCGCTCGACGAGACCACGACCATCGACGACGTGGCGGACATCGTGAAGGTGTTCACGCCCGGCAAGCGGCCGGTGTTCAGGGATCGCGCGCCGTTCTCACTGAAGGCGCCGGTGGCGCTGCGGCGCACCAGCGCCTACCTGACCCACCCGGTCTTCAACACGCATCGCTCCGAGACGCAGATGATGCGCTACATCCGCGCGCTCGAGCGGAAGGACGTCGGCCTCGACACGTCGATGATTCCGCTCGGCTCGTGCACGATGAAGCTGAACGCCGCGGCCGAGATGCTGCCGATTACGTGGCCCGCGTTCAACCGCATCCATCCGTTTGCGCCCGCCGACCAGGCGGCAGGCTATGCCGAGGTGTTCAAGGAGCTCGAAGCGGCGCTCTGCCAGATCACCGGGTTCACGGCCGTGTCGCTGCAGCCGAACTCAGGCGCGCAAGGGGAGCTGGCGGGCCTGATGGTGATCCGCGCGTACCATCGCGGCCGCGGCGAGGCCGGGCGCGATGTGGTGTTGATCCCGGCGTCCGCGCACGGCACCAATCCGGCCAGCGCAACCCTGGCGGGCCTGCGCGTGGTCGTCGTGGCGTGTGACCGCCACGGGTACGTCGAGGTCGACGACCTTCGGGCGAAGGCGGCGCAGCACACGGACGCGCTCGCCGCGATCATGATCACGTATCCCTCCACCTACGGCATCTTCGAAGAGCGCATCCGCGAGATCTGCGCGATCGTCCACGAGCATGGCGGCCAGGTCTACATGGACGGCGCGAACATGAACGCGCAGGTGGGGCTGACGAGTCCGGCGTCGATTGGCGCGGACGTCTGCCATCTGAATCTGCACAAGACCTTCGCGATTCCGCACGGCGGCGGCGGGCCGGGCATGGGCCCGATTGCCGTGGCCCGGCACCTCGCGCCGTATCTGCCCGGGCACCCGGTCGTGCCCGTCGGCGGGGACGCGGCGATCCACGCGGTGTCGGCGGCGCCGTGGGGAAGCGCGAGCATCCTGCTGATTTCCTACGGCTACGTCCGGATGCTCGGCGCGGCGGGCATGACGGAGGCGACGCGCGTGGCGATCCTGAACGCGAACTACATCAAGGCGCGGCTCGAGTCGCATTACGAAGTGTTGTACGCGAACCACAACGGCCGCGTCGCGCACGAGCTGATTTTCGACCTGCGGCCCTTCAAGCACGGCGCGGGCCCCGCCGTCGACGAGCAGGACGTGGCGAAGCGGCTGATGGACTACGGGTTCCACGCGCCGACGGTGTCGTTCCCGGTCGCCGGCACGATGATGATCGAGCCGACCGAGAGCGAAGCGAAGGACGAGCTCGATCGCTTCTGCGACGCGTTGATTGCCATCCGCCGTGAGATTCAGGCCGTGATCGACGGGCATGCCGACGCCCGGGACAACGTGCTGAAGAACGCGCCGCATACGGCAGACGCGATCGCCGCCGCCGAGTGGCACCATCCCTACTCGCGCGAGGAAGCCGCGTATCCGCTGCCGTTCGTGCGTGCGAACAAGGTGTGGCCGTCGGTATCGCGGATCGACAACCCGTATGGGGACCGCAATCTGCTCTGCGCGTGCCCGCCGCTCGAGGACTACGTCGAACAGGGCGCCGCGGTGTAAGGGTGCCGCTGGTTCGGGCGGGTCAGGCGGAGGGGACGGCCGCGCGCGTCAACTCGCGCGCTCGGCGGCGATAGCCTTCGAGCAGCCGGATCGTGACCGGACCGGGACGGCCGCTCCCGATCGCGCGATCGTCGATGCGCGTCACCGGACTCAGCTCGCGCGTGGTGCTGGTGATGAACGCTTCGTCGGCGCCCTCGAGATCGTTCGGATAGAGCGTCTCGTCCCGGACCTCGACGCCGATCTCCTGCCCGACCTCGAAGAGGAACGCGCGGGTGACGCCCTCGAGCAGCCCCGCCGACGATTTCGGGGTCAGGGCGGCGCCGCCGCGCACGAGGAAGAAGTTCGACTGCGAACACTCCGACAGCTCGCCGCGATAGTTGCACATCAGCGCTTCTTCGCCGCCGCGCCGATAGGCCGCCTGCATCGCCAGCGCGTTGTTCAAGAGGTTGTTCGACTTGATGAGTGGATTCACCGATCGCGGATGGTTGCGGAGGATGTCGACGAGACAGATCGTGATGCCGTCGCTCGCGACGCGCGGCGGCGGCTCCTCGTGGGGTTTGACGATGATCACCAGCGACGGCGTCGGCGTCGCGCGGACGTCGTAGCTCAGTTCGCCGACGCCGCGCGTGAGGAGGATGCGGATGTAGCTGTCCTCCATCTCGCCGGCGGCAGCCATCGTCTCGTGGATCCATCCGAGGAGCGCGCGATCGTCGAACGGCACGGCGAGGTCGAGATGCCGGGCCGACTGCCGCAGGCGCCGCACGTGGCGATCGTAGAGGAACGGCACCTTGTTGTAGGTGCGCAGCGTCTCGTACACCCCTTCGCCGTAGACGAAGCCGTGGTCGTACACCGGCACCACCGCCTGGTCGGCCGGCGTGATGCTGCCGTTGACGTAAACCGCGCCGCGCATGTTGCGAAAAGTCTAACATAGCGAATATGTTCGAGACGGCATGAGAGTCCTCAACACCCAGCAGATGCGCGAAGCCGATCGCCAGACGATCGACGAGATCGGCATTCCCGCGATCGTGCTGATGGAGAACGCGGGACGCCAGGCGGTGGCGGCGATGGAGGCGGCCTTCGAGGACCTCGCGACGAGCAAGGTCGGCGTCCTGTGCGGCCGCGGCAACAACGGCGGCGACGGCTTCGTCGTCGCGCGCACGCTCGCGCAGCGCGGCATCGAGTCGATCGTGTTCCTGCTCGGCAGCGTCGCGGAGGTGCGCGGC
>JABFWM010000674.1 GCA_013362195.1 Acidobacteriota bacterium | reverse complement strand
GCCGCCGCGACGACGCCGACACCGACCACCGCGACCGCGGCCAGCGTCATCTCCCGACGGCGGGCGGCATGTTCGGCGGTCGACGGGGCGGCACTGTTCGACGGCCGCGTGGACGGTGCGCCGGCGCCAGGTACCGAGGCGAGCGGCGTCTCACTTGCGGCCGGCGCGCCGTTGCCGATGAGCGTATCGTGGCCGATTTGAGCGTCGGCGCCGGCGTCGGCGGGCACGGGATCGACAAGCGATGCGGCCCACGCTTCGCACGCGTCGCACACCGCCGCCGTATCGTTGACTTCACGCCCGCATGTCGGACAGCGCTTCACTGGATGCTCCTGCGGCCCACGGACAAACAGAGGGCCCATGCCGCACGGGCAACCGCCATGCCATGCGCGATTCACCTGTTTCGATGCGGTGCGGGACCTGGCGAGACGCGTGGGGAACGACGGGTTCGTCGTCGCGATTACGAAGGCGTCAGCGGCGGCGACGGTTCCGGTGCGGCGGGGACGCGCCGGTGCGCCTTGGGATAGTATGCGAGCATGAAAATTGCCGCGATCGTGTTGATCGTCATTGGCGTGATTGCGCTCGCCTACGGCGGGATCAGCTACACGCGAGAGAAGAAAGTCGTCGACCTCGGCCCGCTCGAAGCGACCACGAAGACGCGCGAGACGATTCCGCTACCGCCAGTGCTGGGCGCCGCCGCGATCGTCGGCGGCGTGTTGCTGCTCGTCGTCTCCGGCAAGAAGCGCTGAGCGGCGCGCGTCGCCCCTCGCGTCCCCTGCGCACGGCGTCACCTGTTCAGGCGCTTCACGATCGTGCGCACCAGCGGCCGCGGCGACACGCGGACCAGCGCGACGCCCAGCTTGTTCGAGACGCCGGGCACCGCCAGGATCTTGCCGCGCTTCCAGGCGTCGTAGCCGATGCGCGCGACCGCCGCGGCGGTCATCGTGCCGCCTCGGAACAGGCGTGTCTCGGTCATACGCGCGGCCTCCGCAAATCGGGTCGCGGTCGGGCCGGGCGCCAGACAGCTGACGCGCACCGCCGAGCCCGCCACTTCTTCGGCCAGCGCTTCCGTCAACGACACCACGTAGGCTTTCGTCGCGTAATAGCCCGCCATGAAGGGGCCGGGCTGAAACCCCGCGGTCGATCCGACGTTGAGAATCCCGCCACGATTGCGCGCGAGCATACCGGGAAGAAACCGCCGCGTCAGTTCGGTGAGCGTGGTGACGTTGACCTGAATCATCGCGAGCTGGCGCTCCAGCGGAAGGTCCGCGAACGCGCCCTGCAGGCCGAACCCGGCGTTGTTGACCAGGACATCGACGAGCACGCCGGCGCGCGCGAGATCCTCCTCGATGCGCCGGCCGGCCTCCGGATCGGCGAGATCCACCGCGAGCGCGCGTGCCGCGACGCGGTGATCGCGCGTGATCCCGGCGATCAGCGATTCGAGCGCCTCGCGCTGGCGCGCGACGACGACGAGGTTGTAGCCGTCCGCCGCGAAGAGCCGCGCGAGCTCGCGGCCGATCCCCGAGGACGCGCCGGTAACGATCGCAGTCTGTGTGTCCATCGCGATCCCCGCCCCCGATCGCTGCAAGTCAACCCCGTCTGACGATGGCGACATAAGCGTCGAATATCACGTCGAGTGTACGATCGCGAAAGATCGGGGACAGCGTCTGGCCGCACCAATCTCGAATGGCGTGCTCCGCTTCGCCGCGCGACAGCGCCAGTTCGATTCGCGCCTCGCTCATCACGTACCGCACGTACGACGCGAGATCCATTGGCAGCGCCGCCGCGAGCTCCTCGAAGCTGTCCAGCCGCAGACCCGCTCGCGCGAACGGCAGGGCCCGCACGTCCAGCTCGTACCCCGGCGGTGATGGAAACCGCCGCTCGAACGCGTCGTGCCAGCGTTCGAGCGCCGCGTTGTCGCGAAGACGCCGACCGACCGAGAAGTCGTAGACGACCAACGCGCCCGCAGCAGTGAGCACGCGGGCGATCTCCGGGAGGCAGAGGTCGCGGTCCGCGTAGTTGATCGCGCCGGCGGCGGTCACGACGTCGAAGCTCGCCGCGCCGAACGGCAGCCGCTCGGCGTGCCCCGCGACAAAGACCGCGCGCGGCGCCACGACGCGGCTGTAGGTGAGCATCGAGACCATCGGCTCGAGGCCGATGGTCCGCGCGGCCAGGCGATCGAGCGGGGCCGTCGACAGGCCGGCGCCGCTGCCGATGTCGAGCGCGCGCGCGAGTTTCGGCCCGATGCGCAGCCGCTCGACGATGACGTCCATCAGCCGTTCGTGAACGTGCGGACGATCGAACGCGTACGCGGCGGCCACACGCGTGCTGGTGTACGCGGTCATCGACTGACCTCAAAGGATCCGGCCGCAGCGCGGACGGCAGCGGCAGGCGATCCCCGCCACGCCGTCCGTGTTGTAGTCATAGGTCAGCTCTTCACCGGCGCGAATCGCGCGCGACGCGCGGATCCAGATATGGTGCCCGACGACGTCGACGTAGCAATTCGGCCGGCAGGCGTGATTGATGGAGCGCGCGATGTTGCCGCCGACCGCCGCGTCGCGTGCCCAGCGCCCGTTGATGTTGAAGATCCAGATGCGGCCGCGCCGCAGGTAGCGGCTCTCGCGGCGCCACGCCTCCGCCTGCGACACCAGTTCACCCTTGTACTCGACGATCCGCGTGTCTTCGTCGATCGGCTCTGCCGCGTACACGCCCCACCCCGAGATCGATGACCGGCGCCGATGCAGACGGGGAAGGAGACGCACGCGCGCATTTAATCACACCGCGTCGTGCGGCTCCCCTTCGATGACGCGACGCCGGGCCCCGGGCGAATGAGCCGCGCTATTCGGCCGTCGTCGGGTCGATGACCGCGGACACCCTGGCGATGCTGTTCGCCGGAAACCCGCCTTCCCTGGCATGACGGCGGATGGCCTCTTCGTTCGGGGCGTTGTAGATGCAGTAGATCTTGTCGCCGGTGACGTAACTGTGCACCCACTGGATCTGCGGCCCCATGGTATTGAGCACGCCGCACGACTTCTGGGAAATCGCCTGCAAATCGGCCGCGGACAGCTGGCCTGCTCCGGGAATCTCGCGTTCGATGACGAACTTCGGCATGGACCATCCCTTCTGATGGAAGCGCGTGCGTTTCGGATCGGGAGGAATTCTAAGTGATTTCAGACCGCCCGCGCGGACGTCCCGTACACGTGCAAATAGGCGACGAGCAGGCGTTCCCGATCCTTGTCCGGCGCGGGCGTGTGGAGCCGCCTCAGGCCCGCGTCGAACTCGTCTTGCGAGATGACCATGAGCTGCGACGTGCCCGCGCGATCGAGAAAGCCGCGGCGCGCGGCCTCGCTGACGGTCATCCGCGCCGGCAGGTGCTGCACCTCGCGCGTCTCGCAGTCCGCGAAGCCCGCCGTCGTCATCAACGCACGAATGCGCTCCGCCGGAAGATAGCGTTGGCGATCGCGCGCCAGCGCCGACGGGAAGTAGTCGTAAATCCACCAGCGATCGGTGCCTGCATGCGGGTCGAGGCCTATCGTCAGCAGACGCCCGCGGCCGCGGAGCACGCGGCTGGCCTCGCGGAAGAACGCCGCCGGATCGCCGAAGTGATGAAGCGCGTTGACGCACAGCAGCCGATCGAAGGATCCACGGCGACACGGCACCGCCTCGGCACGCGCGCGGACGACACACGTCGAGCGGCCGCTCCGGCGCGCAATGGTGAGCATCTCCGCGGAGAGGTCGAGACCAACGGCACGGACGCCCGCTCCCGCGAGCACCTGCAGCCAGTGGCCGGTCCCGCAGCCGACCTCGAGCGTGGGCGCGGGCGGCGCACCAGGATTCTCGGCGGCGAACGCGAGCACGGCGGCTTCGATGCCGGAGTAGTCGTTTCGTTCGTAGCGCCCGTCGTAGCGGGCGGCGATGCGGTCGTAATCGACGCGAGTGGTCATGGCTGGTGATATCGTAGACCCGTGCCGCGCGCCGACGACGCTTCACCGCGCTGGACGCAGCGTCTGGTATCTTCATCCGCCGCGCGGGTCCCCGCGGTACCCGGATCCGCTTTCCCAAGCCGTTCGTGCCGCTGATTCGCTTCACCGTCGACAGGGGTCTGGAGATCGTCACGCGACACGAAGGACGGCACCTGCGGCAGGCCGAGCGAATCCCGGCGGCCGCGACTTTCCCGTCAGGCGCCGCGGCCTAGCGCAAGGGCCGCAACATCCCCGTGCCGGAACTCCCCGAGGTGGAAGCCGCCCGCCGTCAGCTCGAACCGGCCATGGCTGGCGAGCGCTTCGAACGGGTCATCGTCGCACGCCCGGACCTCCGCGCGCCGTTCCCCCCGAAGTTCAGCGCGCGGCTCGCCGGACGGACCGCTCTCGCCGTCCAGCGCCGCGCCAAGTATCTGCTGGTGCCGCTGTCGTCGGACGAGACGCTGCTGATGCACCTGGGCATGTCCGGGTCGTTCAGCGTGGTGCGCGGCGGCGCGGCGGACGATCCCGGACGTCACGATCACGTCGTCTTCCACATGTCGTCGGGTGCGATCGTCACGTTCAACGATCCACGGCGCTTCGGCGCCATGGACCTGCTGTCGGCGGACGCGCTGGCGGCGCATCCCGTGCTCAGCACGCTTGGGCCCGAGCCGCTCTCGGACGCGTTCGATGGCGCGGCGCTGGCGCGCGCGTGCCGGGGCCGCAAGGTGCCGCTGAAGGTCGCGCTCATCGATCAACTCGTGGTCGCCGGGCTGGGGAACATCTATGCCGTCGAGGCGCTGCACGTCGCACGACTCTCCCCGGAGCGCCGGGCGTCGACGATTGCCACGCCGTCGGGCGCGCCGCGGGACTCGGCGCACCGGCTCGCCGCCGCGATCACACAGGTGTTGACCGAAGCGATCGCGCGGCAGACGGCGCGGTCGTATGCCTCGGGCAGATTTCGCGTCTACGGCCGCGAAGCCGAACGCTGCCGGCGCGCGGGATGCCGTGGCACGATCCGCCGCCGCACCCATGGTGGACGCTCGACGTTCTTCTGTCCGCTCTGCCAGAAATGACGCAACGGCGGCACGCCGACGCTCGACCACGGTCGTGTTCAGCGGCCTGACTATTTCGCCTCCGGCATCAGCATGACCTTCACGTAGTGTGTGGTCTCGAGGGTCGTGCGCGCGGCCTGCTGCACCGCGTCGGCGGTCAGCGCGGCGATCTGCGCCGGCACATCGAGCGCGGCGCCGATGGTCGTCCCGTCGCGATCCTCGTAGTGGTGCGAGATCAGATCGAGCAGGTAGCCGTTGTCCTGGCTGTTTCGTTCGAACTCCCGGCGGAGCACCTCGCGGATCCGCGCGACCTGATCCGGCGAATACGAGGTGGCCTTGACGAACTCGATCTCCTCGAAGATGCGCTGTACCAGACTCGAGGTCCGCGCGGGGTCGCACGTCCAGTCGATGCGCAGCCGGTACTCGGGCCGCGGCGTCCGCTGCGTTTCCGGCACGACCTCGATGCTGTACGTGCCGCCGAGCTCCTGGCGGATCGTGTCGAACAGCCGAGACTGCAGCACCAGCGTCATGGCCCGGAGCGCGATGACGTGCGCGGCATCGTACTCGAAGGGGCCGGTGAAGACGATCGCGACCTCGCTCTTGGGTGCGATGCCCTTCACCACCGTCTTCTCGACCACGCCGGCCGGCGGCGTGACGCCGACGTCACGCCACGTTTCGTGCGCATGCGTGGCGGGCAGGCTCGCGAGGTAGCTTTCGACCAGCGGCTTGATCGCTTCCGGCGTAAAGCTGCCGACGAAGACGAACGTGAAGTTGCTCGCGTCGGCGAAGCGGGCCTTGTAGAACGCCATCGATTTCGCGAGATCCCACCGATCGACGGTGGCCGGCGTCTCCGGCTGCCGCCGCGGATGGTTCCCGCTCAGCGCCGCCTCGACGGTCTGCCTGAAGACGACATCGGGACTCGCCATCTGGTTCGCGAGCAGCGCTCTCGCCTGCGAGGCCATCGCCGCGAACGCGGTTGGATCCGCTCGCGGCTGCGTGAAGCGCAGGTAAAGGAGCTGAAACATCGTCTCGAGATCCTGCGGCGTGCTGCCGCCGGCGAGTCCGTGCGAGGTCTCGCCGATGAACGGCGTGACGGAGACCGCCTTCCCGGTGAGAAGCCGGTCGAGCATGACGGCATTGAACGGGCCGGCGCCGCCGGCACGCACGACATCGTCCGCGACGCGCGCGGCCACGAACTCGTCGTCGCGCGCGAGCGACGTTCCGCCGCGCGCCACCGCACGAAAGAGGATCTGATCCTGCATCAGCGTGGTCGGCTTGAGCACGACCGTGGCGCCGTTCGAGAGCGTCCATTCGGTGATGCCGGCCTCCGGACGGGGCGTGGTCTTCAC
>JABFWM010000415.1 GCA_013362195.1 Acidobacteriota bacterium | reverse complement strand
TCGCCGAGCGCCTGCGCGACGCGCGCAAGGCCACCCAGGCGCGGCGCCGCGTCGCCCGCGGGCTGCCGCCGGAGCCGTCGCCGTCGGAGCGGCGGGGCGAGGCGCACGAGGATCAGGACGAGGATCGGATGGGACTTGAAGGGGCGGAGGTCCAGCGATGAGCGAAGAACGCGGAGGCCGCGGCGGTCGCGGCGCGAAGTCGGCGGATAAAGGCAAGGGCGAGGGACGCCCGCGCGGCGGGTTCTTCCGCCGTCGCCGCGTCTGCAAGTTCTGCGCGGACAAGATCGACTACATCAACTACAAGGACGTGCGGCTGCTGACGCCGTTCATCCCCGAACGCGGCAAGATCCAGCCGCGGCGGATCTCGGGTACCTGCGCGAAGCACCAGCGCGCGCTGCAGACCGCAATCTCGCGCGCGCGGCAGCTCGCGCTCATTCCGTATGTGACCGACTAGAGTGACGGCTGGCGGCTCGTCACGACGTTCACGAAGATACGAAGATCACGAAGAACGAGAACCCAGATGCCTTCGTGGTCTTCGCGGCCTTCGTGGTCCTGGTGACGAGCCGTCGGGCGTGACAGGTGAATGCCGATGGAAGTCATTCTGAGAGAGCACGTCGACAACCTGGGCCGCCGCGGCGACATCGTCAAGGTCGCCGAGGGCTACGCGCGCAACTACCTGCTGCCGCGCAAGCTCGCCCTGGCGGTCACCAACAACAACAAGCGGCAGATCGACCGCGAGAAGAAGCTCGCCGAAGTCCGCGACGCCGAAGAACGTTCCCAGGCCGACGCGATCGCGCAGCGGCTCTCGGCGCTCGAGATCGAGATCGCGCGCCGGGTGGGCGAGCACGAGACGCTCTACGGCTCGGTCACCTCCGCCGACATCGCGCAGGCGCTGCAGGGCAAGGGGTTCGAGGTGGACAAGCGCAAGATCCAGCTCCCGGATCCGTTGAAGGCGCTTGGCGAGACCACCGTCCCCGTCAAGATCCATCGCGACGTCACCGCGCACGTGAAGGTGAAGGTCGTTCCGGACAACGCCTGAAATTTTTTCGGCCGCGCGGTGTGATGAACGGGTGATCGGCGGCGGCGATCGGTGTATCCTTCGATCGCCCGTTCCCGCAGTTCCCACTCATCACATCGCGGTCGAATGCCCGAAGTCGCCACAGCCCCCGAGCGCACGCTTCCGCACAGTCTCGATGCCGAGAAAGCGGTCCTCGGCGCGATCCTGATCCACAACGACGCGTTCAACAGCGCCGCCGAACTGATCGACGGGCGCGATTTCTTCCGCGACGCGCACCGCCGCATCTTCGATCGGATGATCGCGCTCAGCGAGCGCGGCGACGCGATCGATTTCGTCACCCTGAAGGACGAACTGCAGCGCAGCGGCGAGCTCGACGAAGTCGGCGGGCCGGCCTACATCTCGTCGCTCGCCGACGGCGTGCCGCGGAGCGCCAACGTCGAGCACTACGCGCGCATCGTCAAGGAGAAGGCGACGCTGCGCGGGCTGATTCACTCGGCCACGCGCATCATTGCCGAGGCGTACCAGGCCGAGGAGGACGCCGACCTCATTCTCGACAGCGCCGAGAAGGCGATTTTCGAGATCGCCGAGGGCCGGATCGGCGCCGGCTTCACGCCGCTGCGCGACCTCGTCCAGAGCAGTTTCGCGACCATCGAGAAGCTGCAGGAGCAGCGCAACGCGATCACCGGCGTGCCGAGCGGGTTCCAGGATCTCGATGAGATGACGGCGGGCTTCCAGCCGTCCGACATGATCATCCTGGCCGCGCGGCCGGCGATGGGGAAGACGAGCTTCGTCCTCAACGTCGCGCAGAACGCGGCGAAGAAGGGCAAGACCGTCGGCGTGTTCAGCCTCGAGATGTCGAAGGAGCAGCTGTTCCTGCGCCTCCTGACGTCGGAGGCCATGATCGACGCGCACAAGTTCCGCACCGGCTATCTGACCGAGAAGGACTACGGCAAGCTGTCCCATGCGCTCGGCACGCTCGCGGAGCTGCCGATCTACATCGACGACACGCCCGGCATCGGTCTCCTCGAGATGCGCGCGAAGAGCCGGCGCCTCGCCTCCCAGCACACGCTCGACCTCGTGATCATCGACTACATCCAGTTGATGCAGGGACGCGGACGGTTCGAGAGCCGCCAGCAGGAGCTGACGGCGATCTCGCGGTCGGTCAAGATTCTCGCGAAGGAGCTGAACGTGCCGATCGTCGCGCTGTCGCAGTTGAGCCGCGCGCCCGAGTCGCGCACGGATCACCGCCCGCAGCTGTCGGACCTTCGAGAGTCGGGCGCCCTCGAACAGGACGCGGACCTCGTCATGTTCATCTACCGCGCCGAGGTCTACGACAAGGACGAGACGAAGCCCGAGGAGCTCGGGACCGCCGAGATCATCATCGGCAAGCACCGCAACGGGCCGATCGGCAGCGTGCGCCTGACGTTCCTCAATCAGTTCACCAAGTTCGAAAACCACCAGCCGATGTAATGCTTGCGAGCGAGCGGCGCGAGCGAGCCAGCGGAGCGGAGCGGGGCCGGGGCCCGCGCGAGCGACGGTGTCCGGGGGGCCGGCGGACGCAGTCCCCAGGCTGAGAATGGTCCGACCGACACACGCGATCGTCGACCTGGGCGCCATCGAAAGCAACCTGCGCGCGATCGCGGCGTTCGTTGAACACGGCGGTGGTCCGCCGTTCGACCCTCGCTCCTCTGCAGCGCCCGCCCCTGGATTGCCGCGGGCGGCGCCTCCTCGCATCATCGCCGTCGTCAAAGCCAACGCGTACGGCCACGGCTCGATGAGCGTCGGGCTCGCGCTCGAGCGCGCCGGCGCGGCGATGCTCGCGTGCGCGGACATTGAAGAAGGGATCGTGCTCCGCAAGGCGGGGGTGCGCATCCCGATCCTCGTCTTCGGCGCGCTCGGGATCAGCGATCTCGACGGCGTGTTCGAGTACGCGCTGACGCCGACGATCTCCACGCCGTCCGCCGGGCGTGCGCTCGCGGCGGCGGCCGAGCGGCACGCGAATCCTGTAGCTTCCGTCTTCAGGCGGAAGGATCTCCGCCTGCACTGCCATCTCAAGATCGACACCGGCATGAACCGGCTCGGGTTCCGCCACGACAACCTGGCGCGGACGCTGCCGGAGATCGCGGCGTCCGAACACCTCGCCATCGACGCCGTCTACACACATTTCGCCACCGCCGACGACCCCGAACATCCCGCGTTCGCGCTCCAGCGCGAGCGCTTCGAGCGGGCCTGCGCGACGATCGCGCAGCTCGGCATCCGTCCCGAGTGGCGTCACGCCGCCAACAGCGCGGCGCTGCTCCGCGACGAGCGGGTCTGGTACGACTTCGTCCGCCCCGGTCTCCTCCTCTACGGCATCGTCCCGCCGCCGCTCGCGGCGACGCTGCCGCTGCGACCTGCCCTGTCACTCCACAGTCGTATCGTGCACGTGAAGGGCACCCGGCCCGGCGAAGGGACCGGCTACGGGCTGACGAGCGTGTCGGATACGGCGCGGACGAGCGCGATCGGCCCCGCGGGCTACGCCGATGGCCTCGATCGCCGCCTCGCGGGCCGCGGGTTCATGCTCGTCCGCGGCCGCCGCGTTCCGATCGTCGGCTCGGTGTGCATGGACATGACGATGATCGACGTCACCGGGATCGCGGTGTCGCCCGGCGACGACGTGGTGATTGTCGGTGAGCAGGACGGCGGTTCGCTGGACGTTCGCGAAATCGCCGCCGCGATCGGCACGATCCCGTACGAGCTGCTGTGTCGCGTTGGTACTCGAATTGAACGCCAGTACGTGTAGCGCGTCCGCGATCCACCGCACGCCGGGTCTGAAGACCCGGCCTACAACAATCTGGTCTGAAGGCCCGGCCTACAACAATCGGGTCTGAAGACCCGGCCTACAACAATGATGTAGGGCGGGTCTTTAGACCCGCCGCAAGCGAATGAAACAGAGAATCGTCTTCACCTGCCAGGAATGCGGTGCCCAGTCGCCGAAGTGGCTCGGGCGCTGTCCCGAGTGCGGCGCGTGGAACTCGCTCGTCGAAGAGCGTCCGGTTCCCGCGGTCGCCGGCGCTGGTGCGGCGGCCGCGAGCGCCGGGGCGCGGTACTCATTGGCGGCCACGGCCGGCCCGCGCTTGTACGAAGAAATCGACACGGTCGTGTCCGAGCGGCTGTCGACCGGCATCGGCGAGTTCGACCGCGTCCTCGGCGGCGGTGTGGTGCCGGGATCGCTGGTCTTGATCGGCGGCGAGCCGGGCATCGGCAAGTCGACGCTGCTGCTGCAGGCCGCGGCGCACTTCGCCAACAGCACCGGCACGGTCCTCTATAGCTCCGGGGAAGAGTCCGAGCACCAGATCAAGTCGCGCGGCGAGCGACTCGGCGTCGGGCGCGCTCCTTTATATCTGCTCGCCGAAACCTGCCTGGAGCGCATCCTCGAAGAGATCGCGCGGCTGCGGCCCGCGCTGATCATCGTGGACTCGGTGCAGACCGTCTTCTCGCTGAAGTTCCAGTCGGCGCCGGGCAGCATCGGCCAGGTCCGCGAGGCGGCGACGCAGCTGCTCTTCGCCGCGAAGGGGCAGAACATCCCGACGTTCCTCGTCGGGCACGTCACGAAAGACGGCAGCCTCGCCGGCCCGAAGGCGCTCGAGCACATCGTGGATACGGTGCTGTACTTCGAGGGGGAGAAGCATCACGCGCATCGTGTCGTCCGCGCGGTGAAGAATCGCTTTGGCGCGGTCAGCGAGCTGGGTGTGTTCGAGATGACTGGCAAAGGACTGACGCCGGTCCCCAATCCATCGGCGCTGTTCCTCGCGGAACGTCCCGCCAATGCGCCGGGGTCCGCGGTGCTCTGCTGCATGGAAGGATCGCGGCCGCTCCTCGTCGAAGTGCAGGCGCTCGTCAGCACCAGCTCCTTCGGCAACGCGCGGCGGATGGCGAGCGGCATCGATCAGAACCGGCTGTCGCTGTTGCTGGCCGTGCTGGAAAAGCGCGCCGGCCTGAACCTGATGGGCGAGGACGTGTTCATCAACGTCGCCGGCGGGATGACCATCGACGAACCGGCTGCGGATCTGGCGGTGGTCGCCGCGGTCGCATCGAGCATGCGCAACCGGCCGATCCAGCAGGGCACCGCGGTCTTCGGCGAAGTCGGGCTCGCGGGCGAGATCCGCGGGACGACGCAGGGCGCACTGCGGCTGCGCGAAGCGGCGCAGATGGGATTCACGCGCTGCATCGTGCCCGAAGGCAACTGCTCGCCCGATGACCTTCCCGATGGATGCGAGGTGGTGCCGGTGAAGACCGTGGGGGAGGCGCTCGATCAATTGATGGAGTGGTAAGTCCGCTGCACCGCTCATTCCATTTCACGGTTTCCTGACCCCGCCATCACGACGCGCGCGCCACTGCATCCGTAGGATCCGGATGCAAGGAGGCCTGCATGACAGTGCCGCGCGTGTTTGTCTCCGTTTCGTCCATCCTGGTCTACGTCCTTCTCGGGTCCAATCCGGTGCTGGCCCAGGAGCGCGCCAGCAAGCCCGCCATCGCGATTGCCGACATCGAGGTGCGTCCCGGCGGGTGGACGCTGCCGCCGCCCGACGTCGGTGCTGCGATCGCCGAGCTGCTGCTCGCGGAATTCGTCTCGTCCGCGCAGTTCCGGGTGTACGACGGGCAGTGGCTCGTGCCCGAAGGGGAGGGCGGGGCGCGCCTTTCGGTCGAGCGGCTGCGTGCGAGCGCGCTGGCCAGCCGGGTCGACTACGTGCTGCTTGGAACGGTGACGCAGTTTGCGACAGAACGATCGTCGCGCGGCGGCGGCGGGATCCTTCCGGCGCGGCGGTTCATCGCCGGCGCCCTTGCGCGCCGCCGGGTGACGACCAGTGTCGGCGTCACGATCAAGCTCGTGGACGCGAAAACGGGAGAGATTGCCGCGACCGCCGTCGGAAACGGGCGGGGCCGGCGTACGACGCGTCGATTCGGGGTGCTTGGCGCGATCGGCCTTCCGTTCGGCGGCGGTGGTGGATCCTCGTCGTCGGCGCGCGATGCGATGCTCGGTGAGGCGATCCGCGACGCCGTGCACCACGCCGCCCTCGACCTCATGAAGTTCGCGCCGCCGCGCCGCGCCGGGGCGGACGGCGCGGCAGATCGCGATTAACATCTGTCGCGATGCGCTGGATCGTCCGTGGTGACGTCGACGGCTTCTTCGGCCTCGCGATCGACAACCTCGTTCAACTGCTCCTCATCGACGCCCTCTGCCGCGGCGTGCTCGGGTTCCCCGCCGATCTCGTCTACGGCCGCGTCCTTCCGGGCGCGGCCATCTCGATCCTCGTCGGCAACGTCGCGTATGCGCTCCAGGCCATTCTTCTGGCCGCGCGGACCGGGCGGACGGATGTCTGCGCGCTGCCGTACGG
>JABFWM010000242.1 GCA_013362195.1 Acidobacteriota bacterium | reverse complement strand
GACCGCCTCGAGGCCCGCGAGGCGATCCGCGAGCGCGTCCGCCCCGGCGCCCGCAGACGGCGCGGTCGTGCGCGGCATCCGCATCAGCCATCCCGATCGACTCATGTTCGAGCGTCCGCGCATGACGAAGCTCGATCTCGTGCGCTACTACGATCGCGTCGCCAGCGCGATGATGCCGCACGTGGGCGGCCGTCCGCTGACGCTCGTCCGCTGCGGCAGCGGCGTCGCCGCCGGCTGCATGTACATGAAGCATTCCAAGGTCTGGGCGCCGCCCGCGCTGACGCGGATCAGCGTCCGCGAAAAGACGAAGATCGGCGAATATCTCGTGATCGAAACACCGGAGGCGATCGTCGCCCTCGCGCAGATGGACATCGTCGAGATCCATACGTGGAACACGCGGAAGGAGAAGATCGAGTATCCGGACCGGATCGTGATCGATCTCGATCCCGGCGACGCCATCGAGTGGCCCACGGTCGTGGAGGCGGCGCGGCTGGTGCGCAGACTGCTCCACACGCTGGACCTCGAGGGCTTCGTCAAGACCACGGGCGGCAGGGGCCTGCACGTGGTCATCCCGCTGGAGCCGCGGCACGACTGGCAGGCGTGTCTCGCGTTCGCGCGGGCGGTGGCGGCCGCGCTCGTGCGGCACGATCCGGATCGGTTCACCACGACCTTCGGCAAGCGCGGACGCGAGCGCCAGATTCTGGTGGATTACCTGCGCAACAACCGGACGAACACCTCGGTCGCGGCGTTTTCGACCCGCGCACGCGCCGGCGCGCCGGTGTCGGTGCCGGTGTCATGGAGTGAGGTGACCGAACGCCTGCGGCCGGAGGCGTTCACCGCCGCAACGGTGCCGGCGCGGCTGGAACGCCAGCGGAAGGATCCGTGGGCGGAGTATTTCACGATGAAGCAGCGGCTGCCCGCGAAGGCTGTTGCCGCGCTCGAAGGCGTGTAGCTCCGGCCGTACGCGCGGCGCGCTACAGTGCGGCCTCCTCCGGCGCCGGGAAGCCGTGTTGCGCGCGTCCTTCGTCGCCGTCGTGCTGCGCGGTGGTCTTATAGAGCTCGAAACGGCCGTCGGCGGCGAAGGAGGCCATGCGATGGCGCAGGCGCTGCATGTCGGTCGCGCTCATCGGCGTGAAATCCGACGCGATCTTCTCGTTCTGCTTCTGCACGCGCGTCGAGTCGATGCCGCTGACGGTCGTCGTCACCGGTAGGCTCATGGCGTAGCGCAGCGCGTCCTCCACGCGGACCGCGCGCCGCTTCACCGCATCACCTCTCCCGCCGAGGCTCTTCATTCCGAGCGGCGCAATCTGCTGGCGGCGAAGTTCCGGAAGCACGCGCTGCTCGAAGCTGTTGAAGGACGCGTCGAAGCAATTGAGCGGCAGCTGGCAGCTGTCGAAGGGATATTCGTACGACAGCATGCGGAGATGGATCTCGGGATGCTTGTGGCCGGTGAAGCCGACGTAGCGCACCTTGCCTTCGCGCCGCGCGCGATCCAGCGCTTCGACGACGCCGCCGCGCGCGAAGTGGAGATCCGGCTCGTTGAAATAGACGCACTCGTGGATCTGCCACAGGTCGATATAGTCCGTGCGCAGCCGCTTGAGCGAGTCTTCCAGCTGCCGCATCGCGACCCTGGCGTCGCGTCCGTGGGTGCACACCTTCGTCATGAGGAACACGCGCTGGCGGCGATCGGCGATGGCGCGGCCCATTCGCACTTCGCTCTCGTGCTCGTTGTACTCCCACGCGTTGTCGAGGAACGTGATCCCCTCGTCGATCGCGGCCTGAATCAGCCGGACGGCTTCGCGGGCGGACTTCATCGCGCCGATGTGATAGCCGCCAAGCGCCAGCGCCGAGACCATCTGGCCGGCGTGGCGCCCGAACGGCCGCTGTGGAATGCTCATGTCGCCGCCTGCCAGACTGCCCGGCCCACGAAGAACGGGCCGAGCCGATCGAGATACAACGACGTCTGCTGCGTCTTGCGCATCGCCTGCACGACCGCGGAGAGCGGGAACAGCTCCCGGCCGATGAGGCCGATGACGAAATCGTTGTCCTCGCGATCGAGGCCGTGGCACGCCAGCCGGATATCGTGCACGTAATCGGCGGCGCCGAACGTCATCCCGATGGCGCCGTGCTCCGCGAGGATCGTGCGCTGCTCCTGCTCGGGCAGCTGCTCGAATTTGCCGTTGCGGCGCAGCGGATACCAGAGGCCCCACGGCCACGCCGGATTCAGCACCGTGCGACGGGGCCGGTCGACGAGCGTGTCGCGGAGATCCGGCTCGTAGCCGAGCGCGTAGGTGCGGCCGAGCATTGTGTAGTCGGGCTTCAACGTCATCGATGCAAACGGGCCGCTCGTCAGCGCCGGACGCACGCGCGTGACGAACTCGTCGGGCGACATCGTCAGCGACACGACCGCGATGCCCCGCGGATCGTTGATGTCTTCGTAGACCACGCCGTCCAGCCTTGCGCGCTCGAGGTGCCGTGCGGCCGCCTGGCTGTCGGCACAGCCGCCGAACGCCATCAGCTGCATGAACAGCCGCTCGTCGGATCGCTGCGGGACGCCGCCTTTCAGCCCGCCTTTTTCACTGAGATCGGGCGGCTCGATGCGGGCGCGCCCTCGTGGGGCCTCACTGCCGCCGCCTCCGTGCTCCGTCATCCCCTCAATGTATCAGCATGGCGCCCTTTTTGGATGCGGTAACGCGTGCTCATCTATCGAGACGATCACCGGCGCGTCCGGACGGCGGACGCGCTCGCGCGCGTCGCCGATCGGCGCGGAGCGGCCGATCCGGAGGCCACACTCTCCTTCTTCATCGACGTCGCGGAACTGGAGGCGGCGGTCGTGGACGCGCTGTCGCCCGAGCGCGATGCGCTCGATCCGATCGCACGCGCGATGCGCGATGCGACGCGTGCCGCGGCAGGTGAAGTGCGCCTTCCGGATGGACGGCTGATTGGCGATGACGACGCGGACACCCGTCAAGGCTCCGACGCGCGGACGGCCGTGCGCCAGGCGATCGACTTCATCTCACGCGAGCCGCTGCCGGACACACTCCCGATGCGCGTCTCCGAAGGCTATGCGTATTACGCGCTGTTCCCGGAAACCTACGCGTTCAGCGCCGACCGCTTCTGGACGGCGGTGCGTCCCGCGCGCATGGCCGTCATCGGGATTCGCAGCATCGGCACCGGGCTCTCGGCGATCGTCGCGGAACGCCTGCGCGCGAAAGGATGCGAGACCTGGTCGTGCACCGTACGACCGCGCGGGCATCCCTTCGATCGCCGGCTCGCACTGCGCCACGATGTCGAGGATGCGTGGCGACTCGAAGCGGACCGCGGCTCGGTGTTCGCGGTGGTGGACGAAGGACCGGGCCTCAGCGGCTCTTCGTTCGCCGCGGTCGTGGAGGCGATCGAACGATTCGGCGTCGCCGGCGATCGCATCGTGCTGTTTCCGAGCTGGGATCCGGATCCGGCGCGATTGAAGTCCGAACGTGCACGCACGGTGTGGGAGCACCACGTGCGCTGGTGCACCGACGCACGAGAGACCGGGCTCACACCCTCGCAGCTCTGCGAGATGCGGGACGACTGGATTGACTTCGCCGCGGGCGCGTGGCGCGCGACCATCTGTGGCGACGAGCGCAACTGGCCCGCCGCTCACCCGCAGCACGAGCGCTGGAAGATCGCGGCGCCGCGCGAGCGTCGGATCGTCCGTTTCGCCGGCCTCGGCCGATACGGCACGGCGGCACGGGACCGCGCGGCAGCATTGTGCGATCTCGGCGTCGGGGCGCCGCCAGGCCCGCTGCGCCACGGGTTTCTCGAGTTGCCGTTCGTCCCGGGCACACCGCTCGCCGCGTGCGGCAGCGTCAGCGACGCCGTGGCAGTCGGAACATATCTCGGCACGGTGGCGCGGGCATTTCCGAGGCAGGAACCCGCCGACGCCGCGGCGCTCGCGCAGGTCATCGAGACGAACCTCCGGGAACTGGTTGGCGACGACGCCGTGAGGCGCGTCGATCTCCTCGTCAACGAGGCGCCGCGCGATCTGCCCTCGGCCTACATCGACGGCCGGATGCTCGCGCACGAGTGGATCCGGGCCGATGCCTCCGATCGCCGGCACACGTCTGACGCGAGGCGCCCGGGCGGCGCGAATGGTCTGGTGAAGGTGGACGCGCTGGATCACGCCCGCGATCACTTCTATCCAGGTCCGCAGAGCCCGGCGTGGGATCTTGCCGCCGCGTCACTGGAGCTCGGAATGGACGGCGCGGAGGAGCTCGCGATGCTGGACGCCTTCGAACGGGTCAGCCGCGATCGGCGCGCACGAGGCGCGCTGGCCTTTTACAAGATCGCGTACGCCGCGTTCCGCGGCGGGTATGCCTCGATGGCGGCCGACAGTCTGGCTGGCGGTTCCGAGGGACAGCGGTTCGCGCGGGTGCGCGACGGATGGCGCCGCTACCTCGAATCCGCGCTCGCTCGTCGCCTCACTCCCAGTGCGCCTTGAACACGAGGACCTGGTTCAGCGCCTGGTCGAAGTCTCCCTGGAAACAGATGGCGCGATCGTCGACGAACACGTGCGCGGGCGGCTTGCGCCGGGTCACCGCGCCCACCAGATCGTGGAGGTTGTGCTCGCGCAGCCATTTGCGCACGCCCGTCGGGTGGCGGGTCGTGAAGACGACGATGTCGAAGCCGTGCGCCCGCAGCGCTTCGAGAAACGCGCGCGCACCCGGCCGCGGCGGATCCCAATGGTCCGGCGTCTTCCAGCCAGTGTAGGCATCCAGCACGCCGTTGAGATCGACGCAGACGATCGGGCGTGATGGGTTGTCGAGATCGAGCGCCATGCCGTTGCCGGTTGTCGAGGGTCGATCCTCCGTGCCGCTTCCCGGGTGTCGCGTGGCGGCAGGCGTCGTGTGACGCTGAGGCGATCGCATCGGGCCGCCAGCTTACGGGGCCTGGTGGGACCGCGTGTGGAATCCTGCCGCTTCCAGATACCGATGGATGTCGGCAACGGCCGCGGCAATCTCGATCGTGAGCGGTACGGGACTGTGAGTCGCCATGCGGTCGACGTTGTACATCCGGAAGCGAATGCCTTCCAGATGAAAGGCAGCAATCGCGCGGCCGAGGCTTTCTGCCTCTTCCACCAGCGTCCTGAGATGGGGATGTGGCGGCAAACCGCGCACCAGCTCGACGAGGTCCTGCACGCGATGCTCGGCCGCCTGACGGGAGTCAGTTGAGGTCACGACCCGTCATTTTACCAATTACCTTCCGACGGGCACTGGGATCGCGCTGCTGCGTTCGATCCTGACGAGCCCGCGATAGCGAAAGCGGCAGCCGTCACGGCCGCGCTCGATTTGCGGGCGCGCCGTTGGTACAATCGATCATTCCCATCATGTCCATATTGACCCCGCTGGCGGACGTCACCGATCTCGATGCGGCGATCGCGGAATCGCGCGAGCGCCCTGTCCTGCTGTTCAAACACAGCCGTTACTGCGGCGTGAGCTGCGAGGCGCTCGACGAGCTCCACGCGCACATCGACGCCGCGGGCGGCAACACCGCTTACAAGATCATCACGGTCCAGACGCACCGTCCGGTCTCCGACGCGGCGGCGCAGCGACTCGGCGTGCGCCACGAGACGCCGCAGGCGCTGCTCCTCCGCCACGGCAAGGTGATCTGGAATGCGTCGCATTTCCGCATCACCGTGACCGAGCTGAACCGCGCCACCGACGGCAACTGACGCCTCCACGGTCGCGAACCGTTCGCGGCCAACGGCGCCGCGCGATCCGAGGTGCGAACGGAGCGGCGGGGCGGGCGTGTGCTTACCGTCGAACCGCGCCGAGCGCTGCGATCCCGAGCAGGCGCGCCGCGATCTCGTCCGCCGGCGCCAGCCGATCGATCTCGTCGGCGTCGATGCCGGTCGACGGCCTGGGCTGATGGTGCGGATTGAACCAGACGGCGCGGATGCCCGCGGCGTGCGCGCCGGCAATGTCGGACGGCCACGAATCCCCCACCATCAGGGCGTCCTCCTTCCGGCTGCCGAGACGATCGAGCGCGATCGCGAAGATGCGCGGGTCCGGCTTCGACACACCTACATCTTCCGACGCAACCAGCGCATCGACGTGCGGCGCAAGGCCGCACCACGCCAGCTTGTTCTGCTGCTCGTCGAGAAGATTGTTCGTGACGATGCCGATGCGCACGTGCGGCCGCAGGGCGATCAGGAGATCGGCCGCGCCGTCCATCGCGCGGCGCGCTTTCATGTAGCCGTCGCGGTAGGCGGTGGCGACAGCATCGACGGTGGATTCGTCGAGCGCGACGCCGAGGGCGCGGAACACGCGGCGGAACCGCTCGCGCCGCGCCTCGTCGAGCGCGACGCGGCCGGCGAGCACTTCCAGGTGCATCTCTTCGAGGTACTGGATGTGATGGCGC
>JABFWM010000246.1 GCA_013362195.1 Acidobacteriota bacterium | reverse complement strand
CACCGCCAGCCATAATCCGCTCGAAGAGAACGGGTGGAAGTACGCGACCGGCATCGACACGTTCGGCGTCGATCCGGCGCCGCCCGGGGCGCTGCTGTCGGCGGCCGAGATGGGACACCTCATTCGCGCCGCCAACGCCTTCGCGCCGCACGCGTCACGCGTGCCGCTCGGATCGATGCCGGACGAGGCGATGCGCGAGCGCGCGATCGCCAATTACGTGCGCTTCCTGTCGGAGAACTATTTTGCGCACGCCGCCGGCGTCCGCGTCGTCGTCGATCCGAACGGCGGCGCCGCCTGCGCGGTGGCCGCACGCGCGTTTCGCGCGCTCGGCGTCGAGCCGATCCTGGTCAACGACGTCGAAGGGCAGGTCGCGCACGAGATCGACGCGGAGCACGCGCGCGCCGACGGCACCCACGTGCTCGACGACGTCGCGCGCAAGGTGCGAGACGAGGGCGCGCTGTTCGGACTGGCCTACGACTTCGATGCCGACCGCGGCAATCTCACCTACATCGACGCGGCGGGAAAGACCCACATTCCCTCCCCGCAAGCGGCGGCGGCGATGAACACCGCGATCGCGCTCGCCGTGCATCGGCGATCCGGCGACGCGCGGCGGCCCGCGGTCGTGGCCTCGGACGCGACCTCCTGCCGCGTCAATCAGGTCGCCGCGGCGTTCGCCGCCGACGTGTTCGAAGTCGAGACCGGCGAGATCAACGTCGTCACCAAGATGCAGGACCTGGAACGGCAGGGCTACTGCGCGGTGATTGGCGTCGAGGGCCCGAACGGCGGCACCATCTTCGCGGGGACGACCTGCCGCGACGGTACGCTGGTCGGCGCCGGGGCGCTGCTCGCCGCGGCGGACGAGGAGCTGCGAGGGATCATCGCGAACGCGCTCGCGCAGGGCCGGCCGATGCGTCCGGCGCTCGCCGGCTTCATCGAGATGCTGCCGCCGCAGCGATCGTTCATGGAGCGCCACGACGCGCCCGCGGAGTGGAAGACGACCGTCGATACCTTCGATCGCGAGTTCCCGAAGCTCTTTGCGGCGGAGCTCGCGCGCACGTGGGAGCGGTTCGACATCGTGTATTCGTACACGCGGTACGTTGGACCGGAACGCCCCTCGGCGGGATGGTATGGATGGAAGGCGCGCGTGTTCCGGCCGGGCGCCGAAGGGTTCCTGTGGGTGCGCGGATCGAAGACGGAGGCCGGCGTCGCACGGATCGTCGGCGATGCGCCGGATGAAGCGGCCGCACGCGGGCTGCTTGCCGTCGGCCGCCGGCTGTTGTCGGCGCGCGCCTGAGTCTCGGCGGGTCTGAAGACCCGCCCTACGTCGTAAAGGAGTTGTGAGATGTCGGCCGGGTCTTCAGACCCGACCAAACGTTCAGTACGAAAACGTCCCGAAGAACGACGACCGGCGGTTCGGATCGCTCCACTTCGTGCCGAGCACGCTGCCGCTGAACGCGTTCTCCGCGGTGGTGCCCATCGCCGGCGCGTTGACCGCCGCAAGCGGATGGAACCACTGCCGTCCGCCGCAGGTGGGGTCGTGGTGCATCTCCTTGGTCACCGTGAGCCGCAGCGGCGAGGCGGACACGCGAATCGCGCGGCCATCGTCGGTGAACTGAATCGGCGTCGGCGTCACCTGGACGACGGCGTCGATCAAGCCGTTCGACAGCTGCCTGGCCATCGCGATGAGCGCGCTGCGCTGCTCGGGCGTCGCCCGCTCGTCGATGAACATCGCGGAGCGCGTGTGCGCCGGCTCGCCGCCGATCTCGCGGATGCCGAGGTTCGCATCGCCGGCAACCGCCGCGACGACGGTGAGGCCGTTGAGCGACACGCCGTCGATGCTGCCGCGATCCACCTTCCACGCGAGCAGCGCCTCGTGCCCGCCCATCGCGGCTTCGCTGTTCATGATGCAGCCGCCGGTGAAGACCTCGGCCGTGCGCGCTTCCACGTACGCGCCGCTGACGGCGTTGTCGGAGACGCCGCGCGCACCGAGAGGCGCGGCCATCGCACCCGCCAGCACCACCGCTGTGATCGCTCGTCTCGTCCTCATCGCTCTCTCCTTGTGATGCTCATAACCGGCAGCAATCCCGGCCGCCGCAGCAGACATCGGGCCGGACCGGGTGTCCGTCGGGTCCGAAGCCGGCCTGGGTGTGGCCGCACCAGTACGCCGACGCCTCGTACCGATCATAAAACGTCGCTTCGTCCGGGTCCACCACGGCCGCGACGTACATGCTCTTGGTGCGCAGGCGCAGGCAATGATGGCCGACGGTGATCTTCGGTGATGTGAGTGCTTCCACGGCGATCCTCCGGGCCCTTTAGACCGTTGCCAGGCCGCCGGCCCGCAGGATTGCGCGCTTGACGGCGGTTCTGGCGACCTGAACCTTGTACGCGTTCCGACTCATCGGTCGCGCGCCTTTCAGGGCGGCGTCGGCAGCGGCAGCGGCGGTCTCTTCGGTAATTTTCTTACCGACCAGCGCGGCCTCGGCCGCCTCTGCCCGCCACGGGATGGGAGCGACCGCACCCATCACCACGCGAGCCGAGCTGATCGTGTCGCCGTTCATCGACATGACGACGGTGGCGAACGCGATCGGCCAGTCGTGCGACGCCTTGTAGCGCACTTCGTAATGGCCGGTCTTCGCCGCGCCCGGCGCCGGCAGGATCACGTGCGTCAACAGCTCGTTCGGCGCGAGCACGTTCTCCGTCTGGAGGTTCTTCGACGGCAGCGTGAAGTAATCCCCGGCGCGCACCATCCGCTCGCCCTTCGGGCCGGCGAGACGGAACGTGGCGTTGTAGGCGACGAACGGCACCGCGAGACTCGACGGGTGGACGATGAAGCTCGGGCCGCCGCCGAGGATCGCGTTGAACTGATTCTCGCCCGACACCGAGAAGCAGACGCTGCCGCCCTTCTTCAGGCAGACGAACTCCTCGTTGCGGAAGTACCAGCAGCGCGGCCGCTGATTGATGTTGCCGCCGACCGTGCCCTGGTTCCGGATCTGCGGCGTGCCGACTTCGACCGCGGCGAGCGCGACAGCCGGGTATCGCTGCGCGACCTCGGCGTGCTCGGCAAGATCGACGATCCGCATCGCGGCGCCGATCTTCATGCCGCCGTCGGGCGTCGACGTGATCGTGGTGTCGAGGGCGTTCTTGACGTTGACCACGCGGTCGGGCTGCGCAAGATAGTCTTTCATCCGCGCCAGCAGATCCTGCCCGCCCGCGAGCGGCGCGACGGTGCCGTGTTCCGTGCCCAGCGTCCCGATCGCTTCTTTCTCGCTCGTCGGATTGAGGTACGCAAACGGTTTCACGATCGTCCTCCTCGCTAGGACCGCTGCGGCTGCTGCGCCAGCGTTTCCAGGATCTTCTGCGGCGTGAGCGGCAGGCTCCGCACCGTGACGCCGATCGCGTTCCGCACCGCGTTGGCGATGGCCGCCGCGGTCGATACCGTCGGCGGCTCGCCGATGCCGATGACGCCGCGCTCCGGCTGGTCGACGAGTATCACGTCGATCTGCGGCACGTCGGACATGCCCGCCAGCAGGTACCACTCCATGTTGGGGTTGACCATCTGGCCGGTGTTGCGGTCGAGCACGCGGTCTTCGTACAAGGCGAAGTTCAAGGATCCGATGATGCCGCCGTAGACCTGGCTCTCTGCCGTCAGGCGGCTGACGATGAGGCCGCAGTCCTGCACCGCGAGCACGCGTTTCACCTTGACGATGCCGGTCTCGACGTCGACGCTGACGTCGGCGAACTGCACGCCCGACGTCGTGACCGACGACAATCCCGGCTGCCACTGGCCGTCGACCGAGATCGGCTGCGTGCCGAGCTGCTTGCACGCCTCGGCCCACGACATCGCTTTCGACGGATCGTCCTTGACGTGAAGCCGTCCGTTCGAGGCGAGGAGCGCCGCGGGCTCGACGCCGAGCGCCGGCGCCACCCGCTCCTTCAACGCATCGAGTGCGTTGACCGTGGCGATGCGGACCGCCGGACAGACGCCCGCGGCCGTCGTGCTGCCGCCCGACGCGCCGCTGATCGGGAACATCGTGTCGCCGATCTCGGGACGGATGGCGCTCGGCGGGAGGCCGAAGGTTTCACCCGCCACGACGGCGATCATCGTCCGCGTGCCGGTGCCGAGATCCTGCGTGCCGATCTTGACGACGACCACGCCGTCCGACGAGATGTCGCAGTGCGCTTGCGAGCCGCGGCCGCCGCCGCCCCACGTATTGATCGCCACGCCGATGCCGGTCTTGATTGGCCCGGGTGCCGGATCGCCGGTGGCGTGCCGCTTGTCCCAGCCGAACGCGGCAGCGCCGCGGCGCAGGTAGGCGCGCCACATCGCATTGGGGCCTTCGGGCGGCAGATTCTTGATGCGGAACTCGATCGGATCCATCTTCACGCGATCGGCGAGCTCCTCCATCAGCACCTCGGTGATGAACGAGCCTTGCGGATGGCCCGGCGCGCGCATCGGGCGCTGCTGCCCGGTGTTGATGTAGACGTCCTTGTGCGTGCGGCGCCGGTTCGGGAACTGATAGATGTAGGGGAGCGGGAACCCCGCCGCGGCGCCGGCGCCGCCCGTGCCCCACGATTCCGCATCGAACGCGGTCAGCGTCCCGTCGGCCGCGACGCCGGCCTTGACGCGCGCGGCGGCGGACGGACGATTGCCGGTCGCGAGATGCTCTTCCTTGCGATCGAGCATCAGCTTCACCGGCGCCTTCGCCTCCCTGGCCAGACGCGCGCAGATGAGGCCTTGCGCGTCGGGCGCCATCTTGCTGCCGAAGCCGCCGCCCATGTACTGGGTGATGACGCGGACGTTCGCTTCGGGGATGTTGAGCCCGCGCGCAAATCCTTCGCGCGCCGCGCTGATCCCCTGCGTCGACACCCACGCGGTGAGCCGATCGCCCTCCCACTCGCACACGGCCCCATGCGTCTCGAGGCAGACGTGCGTGATGACGTGCGTCCCATACGTCTGCTCGACGACGTGCGCGGCCTGCTGGAAGCCCGCGGCGAGATCGCCGGCCTCCTGCGCCTGCCCCTGGCGGACGTTGCCGGTCTCGAACACCGCCGGGGCATCCGGCGACATCGCCTGCTCGACGAGCGTCAGGTGCGGCATCTGCTCGTACTGCACCTTGACCAGACGCGCGGCGTCGACCGCGTGCTCTTCGGTGTCGGCCGCGATCGCTGCGACCTCGTCCCCCTGATACATGACGACGTTGCGCTTCGCGTCGGCGGGCTCTCGCCAGGCAATCGCCGCCTTCACACCGGGCGCGCGCTGGGCCGCGGAGAGATCGATCGAGACGATGCGCGCGTGCGGATATGGCGAGCGGACGATCCTGCCGTAGAGCATGCCCGGACGCGTGATGTCGTAGGTGTACCTGGCGCGGCCGGTGACCTTGTCGGGACCATCGAGGCGCCTGGCCGGCGTCCCGATCAGCGCGCGCGACGCGGGCCAGTGATATTTCGGATCGGCAGGCGGCGGCTGCGGCTGCTGGCCGCGGCCACCCTGAGGCGCCTGCTGCTGTTTCACGTCAGCCACGGCGCACCCCCTTCGCCTTCGACACCGCTTCGAAGATGCGGTTGAAGGTACCGCACCGGCAGATGTTGCCGTCGAGGCCGCTGCGGATCTGGTCGGGCGTCGGGTCCGGATGTTTTTCGAGCAATGCGACGCTCGCCATCACGAACCCCGGCGTGCAGAAGCCGCACATCAGCGCGTCGGCCTCGCAGAACGCCTGCTGGACGGGATGGAGGGTCGCGCCGTCGGCGAGACCGTCGACGGTGCGAATCGACTTGCCCTGCACGTCGATCGCGAGCGTCGAGCACGAATAGACGGCGCGGCCGTCGACGATCATCGTGCAGGCGCCGCAGGTGCCGCGATCGCACACGCGCTTGTTGCCGGTCAGGTCGGCGCGCATGCGGAGCGCGTCGAGCAGCGTGACGCGCGGTTCGATCGTCAGATCGAGGCGCTTGCCGTTGACGAGCAGCCTGACCGGCACCTCGCCCGGGCCGAGGCCGTTGAGCGCCGCCGCCTTCTGCGCCTCCAGTTCCACCGCGGAGGTCGCGGCAGCCACGGCGCCGACGACGCCAGTGGATTTCAGAAAATCGCGGCGACTGACGGTGAAGCCGCCGGGCTTGTCCTGCTGTTCAGCCATCGCATCCCTTTCGGCGATTCGAGCCACTGAAGCTGTGGATTCTGCCACAGATCCGCCACGGATGGACACCAGGGATGAACGCGGAAGGCCACGGAAGGCCACAGAAAAACACAGAAAAACACAGAAAAACACAGAACACCACCAAGCGGATCCCCCATGGATGGACGCAGGGCGGATCTTCAGACCCAGCCGAATGCAGGGCGGGTCTTCAGACTCGCCGAGCGCTGTCGGTCGCGGGTGGCGATAGGATTTGCGCCATGCCTGACGAGACACGCGAACGCGCG
>JABFWM010000068.1 GCA_013362195.1 Acidobacteriota bacterium | reverse complement strand
CTTGGAATCGTGGAGGCGCGTGACCGTTCCGATCGCGTATTCGCCGGGCCCGATCCCCAGCTCCTGGCGCGAGCCGGCAATCTCTTCCGGCGATCGGCGGCGGCTGAACTCCTCGAGCGGCACGCCGAGGTAGACGACCTTCACCCGCTCGGGCGGCACATGGCGCGCCGAGATGACGAACTCCGCGGTGCTCTTCGACACCGCAATCGCGATGTCGGTGGCCGGCGCCAGCAGCCGGTCGGCAACCTTCTGGAACCACGGCGTATCGGTCAGGTTCGCGTGCTCGTGCAGGATGGTGGGCAGCCCGCGCAGCATGCCCGCGACCCGCCCGAAGGTGGTTGCGCCATAGCCGTGCAGGTGCAGCACGTCGATCCGCTTGCGATCGATGACCTTGAGCAGGTCGGGCAGCGTCGCCGGATCGAACTTCGATCGGTGCAGGTACGTGATGTCGATGCCGAGGGCGTCGAGCGTCTCTTCGGAGAGATCCCTCTTGCGCAGGCTCACCAGCGACACGTTGTAACGCGACGCGTCGAACCGCGGGATCATCCACGCGAACAGGCGCTTGACGCCGTGCATCCGCGATCCCTCCCAGCCGAGATGGTCGCAGACCTGGAGGACGTTGAGCGTTCCGCGTTCGCCGCCGCGCGGCGTCGACCCGGAGTGGTTCACGATCGCCCCGCCGCGTCGCGCTGGCCGATGATCCGCGCCGGAACGCCGGCCGCGATCGCCGCCTCGGCGACGCTCTCGCGGACGACGGCGCCGGCGCCGACGATCGCGCGATCGCCAATCGACACGCCGTCCAGGATCTTGGCGCCCGCCCCGAGCCACACGCCGTCGCCGATCGTGACGCCCGCCGACCGGCGCCCCTGCGCCAGCACCGGCTGCGTCGGATCGCTGAAGTCGTGATCGCCGCCGATGACGTAGCAGTAGGCCGCCACGAGCGTGTCGCGTCCGATGGCGACGCGGCTGGCCGAGAAGATCTCGCAGTTGAACCCGACGTTCGCACCGTCAGCGAGGCGGATGTCGCCGTTCTTGCACGACAGGATCGAGTTGCGGCCGACAAAGACGCCGCTGCCGATCGTAATCCCCTCGTTCGTGTCGCCCTTCGCATCGAGCAGACAGTTGTCGTCGACGACCACGTTGTCGCCGATGCGGATCTTGTGCGGATGGCGCAGGACGACGTTCTGGCCGAAGAGGACGTTGCGGCCGCAGGCGCCGAGCAGCCACGGAAACATCACCTTGCGCAGCGCGAATCCCATCGCGCCGGCGACGTGCTGCGAGAGCTGCTGCACCAGCTCGTATTTCAGCAGCGGCCCCCAGCCTGGCTGTCCGACGACGAGCGCCGCGAACTTGTCGCGCGCCGACTGACGCGGCGCGAACAACTGATCCTGCGCGCGCGGAATCCCGTGAGTCTCGGTCATGCAGATACGACCTATATGATAAAGCCCCGCATGGCGTCACAGCACAGCCGGACGCGCGAGCGCGGCGCGGTCCTCGTGATCGCGCTCGTCCTCGTCATCGCGCGATCCGCGGTGTTCGTGTTCGTGTCCGGCAGCCACTTCGATTCGGACCAGGCCGTCACGGGCCTGATGGCCAAGCACCTCGGCGAAGGACGCGCCTTTCCCGTCTTCTGGTACGGTCAGGCCTACCTGCTCGCCGTCGAAGCGTGGCTCGCCGCGCCGGTGATGCGCGTCGCCGGAGCGTCGGTCACGGCGCTGAAAGCGCCGCTCCTCGCGATCAATCTCGCCGTCGCGTTCCTGCTGCTCCGGCTGTTCGAACGGGAGGCCGGCTTACGGCCCGCCCTGGCCGCGCTCGCGGCCCTGTTTTTCGTGGTGCCATCGCCAATCACCACCGCACATTTCCTGACGGCGAACGGCGGCAACATCGAGCCCCTGCTCTACGTCCTCCTGCTCTGGCCCCTGCGGCGTCGCCCGGTGTGGCTCGGGCTCGTTCTCGGTATCGGCTTCTTGAACCGCGAGTTCACTGTCTACGGCGCGATCGCCTTGATCGTGCTTCAGGCGGCGCGGGGAGCGTTCAGGACGCGGGACGGCTGGATCCGCGCGTTCGTCATGGTCGCCATGGCCGCGTGCGTCTGGGTCGCCGCGCAGGCGCTGCATCGCCATGCCTCGGCGGCGGGCCCCGGCACCACCGTCGCGGATCTCTATTCGGGCCTGCCGTCGAACAATCTCGTCGAGCTGGTGCGCCGCACCTGTCTCGCGCCGCGCGCCATGGTTCGAGGCGCCGGCGCCTTGTTCACCGTCCACTGGCCGGAGCTCTTCGGCCTCGAACGGCAGCGGCTGACCGACTTCGGGATCGAGAGCACGACGCGTCAGGGGTGGACCGGTGCCGCGTGGCTGCTCGTCGCGGTGTTCGGCATTCCGATCCTGCGCGTCGCCGCGGTCGCCGCGCGCGAACGCGGATGGCCGTCCCGTTGCGACGTGTGCGCGTATCTCGTGCTCGTGTCACTGCTCTCCGCGGCCGGCTACATCACCGCGCGCTGCGGCGAGGTCAACTTCTACACCATGCGCTACGAGCTGCTCTCGGCGCTCGGCGCGTGCGGCCTGGCCGCGTGGTATCTCGCCGTCGAGCGTGTCCGCGCGCTCCGGACCGCATGGATATCGGCAGTGGCGCTGGTGATTGGCGTGTCGCTGACCGCTCACGCGCGGCTCGCCGCCGAATATCTGACGGGTCCGCCGGTGCCCGCGAAGCAGGCGCTGATCGAGCAGCTCGACGCACGCGGCGTGCGCTACGGCTACGCCGATTTCTGGGTCGCGTATTACGTCACGTTCATGACGCGCGAACACGTGCAGCTCGCGGCCACCGATGCCGTCCGCATCCGCACCTACAACCGCATCGTCGACGCACATCGGAATGAGGCCGTCCGCGTCTCACGCACGCCCTGCGCAGGGGGAACGCAGGTGACGTCCGCGTTCTGGTTGTGCGCGCCGTGAGATTCAGCATCTGGTGTGGGACGGGTCTTCAGGCCCGGCCGGCCAGCATGTCGAAAGACCCGCCCTGCATCCGCTCCCGCGCCGCTATATCCACCCGTTCGCGCGATACCACGAGAGCGTGCGCCGCACGCCTTCTCTCAATCCAACCGTCGGGTCGTAGCCGAGTTCCTGCCGCGCGCGCGTGATATCGAACGCACGGCTCTTCGTAAAGAAGTCCACGCGACGTCGATACAACGGCGGCTCGATCCCGAACGGCGCGCAGACCGCTTCGCACGCGGCGCCGGCCAGCCAGAACGGCCACACCGGCAGGTGGAGCCGCGGCGGAGGCACGCCCGCTTCATCGGCAATGATCGCCGCGAGCTCGTTCAGCGTCGTCACCTCGGCACCGGCCAGGATGTAGGTGCGTCCGGCGGCCGCCGGCGCTTCGCCGCACAGCCGGAAGCCTTCGACGAGATCCTCGACGTAGGTAAGGTGATAGAAGATCCGGCCGGCGCCGAGGATGATGAACCGCCGCCGCGCGACGCCGCGAAAGAGCTTCAGCAGGCGTCGATCCCCAGGACCGTAGATCCCGGTCGGCCGCGCGATGACGACTTCGACTCCGGTCCGTGCCGACGCCTGGCGCGCGATGCGTTCGCCTTCGACTTTCGCCGCCTGATAGATGTCGCCAGGACGGAGCGGCGCGTCTTCGTTCGCCGGCGGATGCTCCACGTCGCCGTGCACACCGACCGTGCTGCAATGGACGACGCGGCGGACGCGCGCGTCGGACGCGGCCGCGATAACGACGCCAACGGCCGTCGCGTTGACGTCGCGGTAGACAGTGTCGGGGAGGCCCGCCTGCCGATAGAGCGCCGCGATGTTGTAGACGACGTCGGCGCCTTCGGCGGCGCGGCGCAAGGCGGACGCATCGCGCAGATCGCCGACCGCGATCTCGATGCCGGCGGCGCGCAGATCGCCGCCCTGCGACGGGTCGCGGACCAGCGCGCGGACGTCATACCCCCGCGTCCGCAGCGCGCGCGCGAGATGGCCGCCCGTGAAGCCGCTGGCGCCCGTGACTAGGACGCGCAACGCCGGGCCACAATCGTCACGGGAGATCCCAGGCGGCGGACGAGCCCGACCCGCGCGAGCCGCGCTTCGGTGCGCGTGGTCCACGCCTCGGACCCGATGCGTTTGTGCAGCTCGATCGGCAGGACGAACTGTCGGTGCTCGCCGGCCACGCGAAAGCCTTCGGCCTCGAGCGCGCCTGCCACGGCCCGCGACGAGAACACGCGATAGGCCTCGACGCGGCGGTCGAACCGGTGCGCGACGCGGCGCGCCACCGCCTGAAGCGCAGCGGCGCTCCAGCGCGCCGGATAGTCGAAGACGACGCGATCCGCGGCGACGCGGCAGAGCTCCGCGAGCGAGCGCCGCCAGTCGGGCGTGTGCATCAGCACGCGAAGACAGACCACGGCGTCGAAGCTGCGGTCGCCGAACTCGAGCCGATGCGCATCGCCGCGCGCGAACGTGACGGCTGCCCCCGACTCGCGGGCCCGGCGCGCCGCAACCTCCAGCATCTCGGCGGACGCGTCCACGCCAGTGACGACGGCGCCGCGGCGCGCGAGCGCGATCGCGGCGCGCCCCGTCCCGGTGCCCACGTCGAGCACCCGCCGCCCGGCCACGGGTTCGAGGAACGCGGCAATCTGCTGCTCCTGCGCATCGGCAATCAGGCGGCCGATCGGCCCGCTGAACCGCATCGCGTCGAAGCGCTCGGCGATCCCCGCATCCGCGTAGACGGCATAGCTGTAATGGTCGGCGCGACCGTGAGGCCCGGACGCGTGTCCGGCGGCCGGATCGTCAGGCACGGACGCGGAGGTCACGCCACACCGCCCGCCATCTGCGGCGTGGCATCGCCGAACAGGTGCGCGCAGGCCTGCCGCGTGCGCGCGAGGTAGGCCTCGTAGCTGTACTTCGTGTCCGCAAGCTGACGCGCGCGCGCGCCGATCGCCCGCGCGCGATCGGGATCGGCAAGCACCGCCAGAATGCCCGCCGCGAAGCCGTCGGCGGTCGCCTCGGTCAGGATCGCGACCTCGTCGTTCAGCACCTGCGTGTGCGTGAGCAGGCGCGTGGCCACGATCGCGCGTCCCGCGCGGAGGTACTGGTAGATCTTCAGCGGCGTATTGGTGCCGAGGCTGCGCGGCGAGACGAGCACGTCGGCCGCGTCGAGAAAGGCCGGGATCTCCTCGGCCGGGCGCTGTCCCGCGAAGATGATGGCCGCGGCCATGCCCTCGCGTTCCGCCTGATCGCGCGCCGCGGCGATTTGATCGGCGCGGCCTCCCGCGAGGACGAGCCGCGCGTCGGGGCGCGCGACGATCACGCGTCGCATGGCCGCGAACAACAGATCCAGCCCCTGATAGGCCTCGAACGTGCCGGTGTAGAGAATCATCGGCGTGGCCGGGCTCAGCCCGAGCGCCTCCCGCACCGTCGCGCCCGAACCGGCGGTCGGCGTCTCCCCCGAGCCGGGCGCGTTCTCGATCAGCACCGACGGCACCGCGCGATCGATCTCGCGCACGACCTCTTCGAGCTGCGGGCAGATGACGATGACGACGCGCGATCGGCGGATCACGAACCGCTCGAGGGCGCTGAAAATCACCGCGAGCGTGCGCGACCGGCTGTAGGCGAAGTTGGTGAGCTGCTGCGGCAGGCTCGAGTGCATGTCGTAGAGGTGCGGCACGCCAAGCAGCGCCGCGACCAGCACCCCCCACCAGCTGCCCTCTTCGTGGGAGTGGACGGCGTCGTAGCGGTCCGAGAACGCGCGGCGGATGGTCGTGCCCATGACCAGCAGATCGAGCGGCAGCTTGCGCCAGGACGGCCCGATCCCGATGCCGTCCATGAAGGGCGGCCGCAGGGTGCGGAACACGCGCAGCCCCGGCACCGACACGTCGCGCCCGAACGGATAGGTGACGAGATCGACGGTGTGGCCGAGCTCGACGAGCGCGCGAATGCGATGGAACTCGCTGAAGGGCGTGCCCCGGGGCTCGAAAAACGGCTCCGGCGCAATCATCAGAATGCGCATCGATCAGATCAGGTCATTGTACGCCACAGACGGGACGGGGCGGCCACGGATCGACCCCGCAGACGAGAGCGGCCGCGGAAGCGGTGCCGGCCACAGGACAGCACAACCAACATCGGGAAGCTCACCATCGAAGCACGTCAGCCACAGAGGAACACAGACACACACTGAAAAGCTGACCGCTCGAAGAACGCCGCCCACAGAACAACACAGACAAACACACGGAAGCTCACCATTCCAAGAACGCCGCCCACAGAAGAACACGGACCAACCACAACAGGGCAGCTCACCATTCCGAGAACGGCCGGCCACAGAACAACACCGACAAACACAACATGGAGCTCACCATTCCAAGAACGCCCGGCCACAGAACAACACCGACAAACACAACATGGAGCTCACCATTCCAAGAACGCCGGCCGAGAAATTGTCAAATGTTGTGGATCG
>JABFWM010000051.1 GCA_013362195.1 Acidobacteriota bacterium | reverse complement strand
GACGACGATCGCGGTCGTCGCGCGCCGCTGGTCGCGGCACGATCGTGCCGCCGAGGATCGCGTCGCGGTCGGGGCGAGCGCGGAAGATCCCACGCTTCGCACGAGGCTCGACGATGAGCTCCGTGACCTCGACTGAGAAGGACCTTCCGCCTGAAGGCGGAAGCTACGGAAAACGCCAGAAGGAGCTTCCGCCTGAAGGTGGAAGTTACGGAAAGCGACGGCGCGACGGAAAGGCGACTGGCGCGCGGCAGGACACACGCGGAGCCCGGCCTGCAAGGGATTCGCGTGGCTTCCGCCTTCAGGCGGAAGACGACGGCGCATCCGCCGTCGACCCCGGTTTTCGCGTCTGGCACTTCTTCGTGCTGACGTCGCTCGTCGCCGCGACCGTCGCCGTGGTTCTCTCCCGGCGGAACACGCCCGAGCATCTGATCCTGATCAGCGCCGCCGTCGCCTCGGCTGGCGCCGCCGCGTACGCCTTCTATCGCACCCTCGCCCCGCTGGCGCTGCCCGACACGCTCGCCACCGAACCGATCGGCGATCGCCTGCGCGCGGACCTCGAGCGCGAGAAGATGCTCGTTCTGCGCTCCATCAAAGAGCTCGAGTTCGATCGCGCGATGGGAAAGTTGTCGGCGCAGGACTTCGACGAGATGGCGGGCCGCCTGCGGGCGCGGGCAATCGGGCTGATGAAACAGCTCGATGGCGGCGGCTACCGCGCGATCATCGAGCGCGATCTGGCCGAGCGGCTGAAGCACTCGCGCGCGACCGCCCCGACGTCCGTCGTGAATGCGGACGCGGCGGCGCCGATCGGCCTGTGCGCATGCGGCGTGCAGAACGATCTCGACGCGCGGTTCTGCAAGTCGTGCGGCGCTCACCTGGAGGCCGCGTGATGCGCCCCCTGCTGCTCGTCGCCGCGTTCGTGGTGACGGCGGGCATCGCGTCCGCGCAGATGCCGGATCCGAAGCAGATGTCCGGCTTGCCGCTGCCGGTCGGCAATATCCCGGTGGGCACCGTCACCGTCCGCGTCATTCGCGGCCAGCTGACGAAGCCGCTCCCCGGCGAAACCGTCGAACTCGCGGGACCGGCAATGACACCGCGGAGCGCGAAGACCGACGAGAGCGGCCGCGCACAGTTCAGCGGCCTCGCACCGGGCACGCGCGTCCACGCGACGGCCACCATCGACGGTGAAACGCTCGAATCGCGGGAGTTCGAGGTGCCCTCGCAGGGCGGCATTCGCCTGATGCTCGTCGCGACCGATGCCGCTGCCGGCAAAGGCGGCGAGGGGCCTCGCGCATCGGGGCAGGGCGCCGTTCCAGGCAGCGTCGCGCTCGGGCAGCAGAGCCGGTTCGTGATCGAGCTGGGCGACGACGGCCTCAACGTGTTCAACATCCTGCAGATCGTCAACAGCACGTCGGCGCCCGTGCAGGTCGCATCACCGCTCGTGTTTACGCTGCCGCCGGAAGCCAGAGGCGCCGGTCTGCTCGAGGGATCGACGCCGAACGCGATCGCGGCGAAGGGAAACATCACGGTCAAGGGTCCGTTCCCTCCAGGCAACACCGTTGTGCAGTTTGCCTACACCCTGCCGTTCGCCGGGGACACCATGACGATCCGCCAGACGATGCCGGCGTCGATGGCGCAGCTGATCGTCGTGGCGCAGAAGAGGGGCGACATGCGGATGTCCTCGCCGCAGATCGCGCAGCACCGCGAGATGCCGGCCGAAGGACAGACCTACATGCTCGGTCAGGGGCCGGGGTTGAACGCGGGCGATACCGTCGCGATTACGTTGACGGGCCTGCCGCACGAAGCGCGCTGGCCGCGCTACCTCGCATTGACCCTGGCCGCCGCGGTTCTCGTCGGCGGCGCCTTTCTCGCCCGTAGACGGACGGCGGACCCTGACGACCTGCGGCAGCGCAAGCTGCACGCCGACCGCGACCGGCTCCTGGCGCAGCTCGCTACGCTCGAAGAGCAGCACCGTCACGGGAGCGTCGACGAGGGGCGCTATACGTCGCGGCGCGCCGAACTGCTGGCGTCGCTGGAGCGCGTCTACGCGGCGCTCGACGAAGGAGTAGCGGCATGACCCAGGCCGGCGCGGCCGAGGCCGTGAGCGGCTGATGCTGGATTTCACGAGCCTCACCCTTACAGACGTCACCCGCAATTTCGGCCGCCGGCGTGCGCTTCACCGCGTCTCCCTTCGCGCGGCCGCCGGCGAGATCATCGCGCTGCTCGGCCCGAACGGCGCCGGCAAATCCACGCTGTTGTCCATCGTCGCGACCCTGCTCGTTCCCACGAGCGGCACCGTCCGCTACGGTGACCACGACGCGGCCCACGCGGGCGCTCCGCTGCGAGCGCGCCTCGGGCTCCTCGGCCACGACCTCTACATCTATCCCGAGCTCTCGCCGGCCGAGAATCTCCGTTTCTTTGCAAAGGTCTATGGGCTCGACGGGGTCGAACGGCGCATCAGCGCCGCGCTCGAGCACGCGGGGCTGAGCCATCGGCGCGACGATCCGGTCTCCGGGTTTTCCCGCGGCATGCGTCAGCGGCTGGCGCTGGAGCGCGCGCTGCTGCACGCGCCGCGGCTCGTCCTTCTCGACGAGCCATTCACCGGCCTCGACGACACGGCCACGCACGCCTTGCGGCAGCGTCTGGCCATGCTCCGCGAGACCGGATCCATCGTCCTCGTCACGACCCACGATGTCGAAACGATCGAGGGCGTGATCGACCGCGCGGTGATGCTGCACAACGGCGCGCTTGCGGAACTGCCGGCCGGGACGGGATCGCTGCGCGATCGGTACCGGGCGGTGATCGCGCGCGGCGCGGAATCGAGCGCGCGATGAACTTCGTCCGGACCGTCTGGCTCGTCACCCGGAAGGACCTGCTCATCGAGGCCCGGAGCAAGGAGATCCTGTTCACGACCCTGTTCTTCGCCATCTCGTGCGTGCTCGTGTTCGCCTTCGGGTTCGTCCGCGAAGGGCGTGCGCTCGAGGATGCGGCGGCGGCCATTCTCTGGATCGCGATCGCGTTCTCGGGGACGCTGGCGCTCGGCCGGGCGTTCGAGCGGGAACGGCAGAGCGAGACCCTGCGGGCGCTCATGATTGCGCCGATGCCGCGTCCCGCCCTCTACCTCGGCAAGCTGCTCGGTGTCGTGCTCCTGCTCGCGGCGGTCGAAGTGGTGATCGTGCCGCTCGTCAGCCTGATGTTCGAGGCGCCGCTCTTCGAGCACGGGTGGCTGACGCTCGGCCTGCTGGCGACGGGCACGATCGGCTTTGCCGCCGTCGGGACGCTGTTCGCGGCGATGCTCGTACGGGCGCGCAGCCGCGACGTCCTGCTCCCGGTGCTGCTGTATCCGATTACAATCCCGGTCATCATCGCCGGCGTGCGCGGCACCGCGGCGCTGCTCCAGGCGGACGTCGACGTGTCGATGGCGCGGCTCTGGCTCTCGATGCTCGTCTTTTTCGACGCGGTGTTCGTGACGCTCGCGCTCTGGACGTTCGAGCCGGTGATGACGGAATAGGTCCGCAGGGCCCGTGGCCGTCCAACCGTCGTAGGCTTATAACTGGTAGCTGATATGCGACGTCTCTTCGTTCCTCTCGCCATCGCCGCCGCGGCGATGTTCGCCTATGCGCCGTTCATGATCGTCCGGGCGCCGTATGAAACAACGATGGGGCCCATTTCGAGGATCTTCTACTTTCACGCGCCGAGCGGGATGACGATGTTCCTCTCGGCGTTCGTGTGCGGCATTGCCAGCGCGATCTATCTATTCAGCCGCCGGGACGGCGCCGATCGCGTGGCGGTGGCGGCCGCGGAGCTGACCGCGATCCTCGGCATCATCGTGCTCGTCACGGGGCCGCTCTGGGCGCGCAAGGCCTGGGGCGTCTGGTGGGAATGGGAACCGCGGCTGACATCGTCGCTGGTGCTGTGGCTGATCTTCGTGGCCTACCTGCTGCTGCGGCGGTACGGAGGGCCCGGCTCGGATCGCCTCGCTGCCGGCGTCGCCGTGTTCGGCATGGTGAATGTGCCGTTCGTGTACTGGTCCGTGAATCTCTGGCGCACGATGCACCCGAAGACGACCGTGGTGCCGACGCTTCCCCCCGGGATGCGGGGGCCGTTCTGGTACAGCTTCGTTGCGTTCACGCTCCTGTACATCATCACGCTGCACCTGAGGACCCGGCTGGAAAAGCGCCGGGCGGAGCTCGAGGTGCTGTATCTCGCTCTGGAGGAGTAAGAGTGCGATCCCCACTGCTCATCGCAACCCTGCTGGTGCTGGCGCTGTGCGCGGGCGCCAGGTACGCCGCCGCTCAACCGCCGCGGCCCGGCGATCCGTCGGCGCCAACGCAGCCGCGCTCCGCCGGGCAGGAGGGCTTCGTGCCGGCCGACCAGCTGCCGAAGCCGCAGGACACGATGCCGGCCGCGCCGCTCGTCGCCATCGCCTATGCCTTCGTGTGGCTCATGCTGTTCGGCTACGTCGTCTCGATCTGGCGCCGGCTCGGTACCGTGGAGCGGGAGCTGCAGGCGGTGAGCCGCCGCCTCGAGGCTGGAGGGCGGACGCCATGAACTTCAGCCACATGACCTCGGCCCACTTCATCTTCATTCCGGCCGTGCTGCTCGTCGGTATCGTGATCGGCTGGATCCTGGGCGGCCGCGCCGCGCAGGACGCGTTCGCGGCGGAGATGAGAAGAAGAGAGGAGCGCGCCCAGAGAGAGCGAACGAAGTCGATGGAGCGAACGGACCTCACAACGGAGCAGCGAAGCAACGAAGGAACGAAGCATCGTTAAAGCGAAAGCACCCCCGAACACCAGCAAGCCTCCGGTTCCTCGAGCTCTCCGCTCTTTCGTCTCGCGAAATCCGTTTCCTCGCCTTACCTCCCGATCGCCAGGCGGTTCGCCAGGCTCGCCGGCAGGCCCGCCGCAAGAATCTTGCGCTGGGCGCTCTCTACGGGGTACAGCACGCGCCGCATGCGCACCTCGCGCGATCCATCGTCGACGATGCCGTAGGCGGCGCGTGGATCGCCGTCGCGCGGTTGTCCCACCGAGCCGACGTTGACCAGATATCTCGCGCCGGATTCCAGCCGCAGCGCGGTGTCGACGTCGGGATCCGGGACCGAGCCCTGGACCGTCTCCGCGAGGGCGCGAAACATGACCGGCAGGTGGGTGTGCCCGAACAGGCACAGCGGACGGGTCGCGGTGAGGAGCGCGTCGCTGGCGTCGTGGCCGTCGAAGATGTACTGGTCCTCGTCGAACGGCGAGCCGTGGCAGATTTCGACGAGCGCGTCCACCTGGATCGGCCCGGAGGGCAGCTGCCGCAGGTACTCGCGGTTGCCGGCGGTCAGCTGCCCGCCCGTCCATTCCGCGGCAAGCCGCGCGACGTGATTGAACTGGCTGCCGTCGTCCAGCCCGCAGGCGGCCTTGTCGTGATTGCCGCGGATCGCGGCGATTGGCTTCAGGGCGCGCACGCGGTCGACGACCTGGTTCGGCTCGGCGCCGTAGCCCACCAGATCGCCGAGCACCAGCATCCGATCCCACGCTCCGGACGCGTCGGCGAGCACGGCGTCGAGCGCGTCGAGGTTGGCGTGGAGGTCCGAGAGGATCAGGTACCGCACGACGTCCTTCACGGCAGGTTCAGGCGATCGAGCACGCGCTCGGCGATCTCGTCGGCCGACGCCATCCCGGCGTCGACGTGGATCTGGGCCTGGCTGTAGCCGATGCGTCGCGTCGCGTAGAGGCGTTCGATCTGCGCGCGGTCGGCGGCAAGCGGACGCCGGCCGTCCGCGGGGATGCGGGCGATCAGCACGTCGAGCGGGACATCGATCCAGACCGAAACGCCGTCCATGTTGATGGCCTGGCGGTTGTCGGGATCCATGAAGGTGCCGCCGCCGGTGGCGACCACCGAGTGGCGGAGCGGGAGGACGAGCCGCAGCATTTCGCGCTCGACGGCCCGGAAGTGCGGCTCGCCGAACTTCGAGAAGATGTCGGCGACGGTCATGCGCTCGCGCGCTTCGATCAGCTCGTCGATGTCTTCGGCACGCCAGCCCAGGCGCGCCGCGAGCGCATGCGCCACCGTCGTCTTGCCCGCGGCCATGAAGCCGACCAGGTAGATCTTGTCAATCGTCACCGCGGGTCAGGCCAGGCGTTCGAGCTCGGTGAAGAACCCCGGATAGGAGACCGCCACCGACTCGGCGCCGGCGATTGAGACCGGCCCGCGCGCCGCCGTGCCGGCGATCGCGAAGGCCATCGCGAGGCGGTGATCGCCGACGGCATCGGCGGTGCCGCCCGCGGGCGGGCCGCCGCGGATGGCGAAGCCGTCGTCGTACTCCTCGACCGCGACGCCAATCGCGCGGAAGCCGCGCGCGAGCATGGCAATGCGATCGCTCTCCTTGACCCGCAGCTCGGACGCGCCGCGCACGGTCATGGTCACGTCGGGCTGCATCGCGGCCAGCGCCGCGAGCGCGGGAATCTC
>JABFWM010000573.1 GCA_013362195.1 Acidobacteriota bacterium | reverse complement strand
GGAAACGCGGCGGCGACATACGTCTTTTCGCCCCTGGGATCCTCCACGCCGAGGATCAGCATGTGCTCGGCCATCCAGCCTTCGTCCCGCGCGATCGCGGAGGCGATGCGCAGGCCGAAGCACTTCTTGCCGAGGAGCGCGTTGCCGCCGTAGCCGGACCCGTACGACCAGATCTCGCGGCTCTCGGGGAAGTGGACGATGTACTTCTCGGGATTGCACGGCCAGGGCACGTCGGCCGCGCCGGGCGCCAGCGGCGCGCCGACCGTGTGCATGCACGGCACGACGCGCTTCTCGTCGCGATCGATGACGGCCAGCACCGGCAGGCCGATGCGCGCCATGATGCGCATGCTGACCACGACATAGGGAGAGTCGGTCAGCTGCACGCCAATCTGCGACATCGGCGAATCGACCGCGCCCATGCTGAACGCCAGCACGTACATCGTCCGGCCGGCCATCGATCCGCTGAACCTGTCCTTCAGCGTGCGCCGCATCTCGTACGGGTTGACCCAGTTGTTGGTCGGGCCGGCCGCCTCCTTCGACAGCGAGCACACGAAGGTGCGCTCCTCGACGCGGGCGACGTCGTTCGGGTCGGAGCGCGCCAGAAAACATCCCGGCCAGAGATCCTGGTTCAGGCGCGTCAGCAGTCCGCTCTGCACCATCTGCCCGCAGAGCGCGTCGTACTCTTCCCGCGACCCGTCGACCCAGTGCACCGCCGCCGGACGCGTCAGCGCGCGCATCTTCTCGACCCACCGCAGCAGGTGCGTGTTCTTGGCGAGTGGAACCGACGGGTCGCGCGACAGAGACAGGCGATTCAGGGTGGTCATGGAGGGCTACTGGAAATCCACGTTCTCGGTGATCCTCGTGCCGTCGGCGGCAAACGTCTGCGCGAACCGCTCGATCCGTGCGCGCGCGCTCTCGACGTGCGGCACGTTCAGCACGATGTTCAGCAGATCGACGTACCATGGCAGCTTGATCGGCTGCTGCAGGTAGGTCTCGACGATGGCGCGCGCGATCGGCAGCGTCGTCGCCTTTGAATCATCGTGCACGTCGCGGTTCGAGGCCGTGTGCAGTTTGTCGTACTCCTCGGCGACGAGCCGGCGGCACAGATCCGCGGTGAATGCGTCCCCTTCGTTGACGCCGGCCGCCCGGTCGGCGGCGGTGAGCCGCGCGCCTTTGTGGATCCACTCCCACAGGATACTGAGGCGGATCTCCCCCGTCGCCATATCTTCCATCAGATACAGCACGTCGTCGTTGCCGAAGAAGTCGGCGGGCTTGAGCGCGGCCGCCTGGTAGCCGCGCTCGAATGCGTTGCCGTATTGGAGCGCGACACTGATCAGGTCTCGTGCGCCGCGAATGGTACGGGGCGCGGGTTCGAGCAGCCGCAGGTTCTCCGCGTCGGCGGTCTCGTAGGTGAGCGCCGGGAACGCGCGACCGAGCTGATTGGCTTGTCCGACCGTCTCCCACACCGGCCTGACGATGGGCACCATCTTCCAGTGTGCAACCCATTTGCCGCTTGCGCCTTCGCGCTGCTCGCGTTCGGCGCCGGCGATCGCGCGCTTCATGCCGGCCTCGATGCCCGCCGGCGAGCCGACCGGAATATTGGGTTCCATGCCCCCCTGCCAGAGCGCGCAGCGTCCGTCCGCGTCCGGCGTGTTGACCGCGCGGCGCACGCGATCCTCGTAGACGCGCATGTAGCCGTAGGTCATCGTGATCGCGTCGATGTTGGGATGGATGAACGCGGGATCCCACGCCTGCGCGTCCGACACGCTGTTGATGTAGTCCCAGCGGCCGGTGTTGAAGCCGACGAAGTGGCGGCCCAGCGCGGCGCGGATCTCCATCAACTGGAACGCCGCCTCGATCTGCTCGACCAGGACGTACGCCTTCACGCTCCCGGCTGGCAGGGCGAGGTGCCGCTCGACCGCATCGAGCAGGTCGTTCCAGAGCGCCGCGTCTTCGGCGGTCTGGATCTTCGGCAGGTACAGCACGAGGCTGCGCCCGTCGTCGCGCAGGACGCGATGGTTCTGCAGGTACAGCGACAGGTCGACGATGGAGGCGGACATCGCCGCGCCGGTGGCGTGGCCGACGTGCCGGTCGTCGAGGTGCAGGCCGCGCGGACGGAAGATCCGCGTCGTGAAACCAAGCTGCGCACGCCAGTCGCCGACGATCGGCCGCCCGAGGAAGCCTTGCCCCCAGGCGTTCATTTCACCGGCGACCTGCTCCGCCGTCCGCATGAAGACGTCGCGGCCTTCGAAGGCGAGCTTGAGGTTGCGCTGCGCCTCGAGCGACATCGTGTCGACCTGCCCGAGCGCGTCTTCGCCGTCGAACATCCAGCCGTCGGCGCCCGAGAGCAGCGCGTAGGCGACGTTGCGGATGCCGTCCTCGGTCGTTGCGCGGGGCCGCGTCGACGGACCGGTCCCCTGGATCCACTGCCGCTGGAGGTCCGCCGGAATGTCGCTGCCCGCGAAGCGGCCCGCGCGCGCGTCGCTGACGCGAATGCCGGTGCGGCCGATCGTCGCGTCGGCCGGCAGGAAGGCGATGGCCTCGCGGTCGCGGCGGCGGCGCTCGCGGCGCGCGATCCGCGCGCGCATCAGGGCGCGGCGGTCCGCGTCGAACGGCGCGAGCGCGGCAATCGTCTCGAGCGCCTCCGGTGTGAGCACGTCGGGGTAGCGATCCCGGATCCCGTTTCTCAGCCGCAAGGCCTCCACTGCGTACATCCGCTGCTCCCTTCGCTACGCGTCGATCCCGCCGAGCGCGAGGTACTTGATCTCCAGATATTCGTCGATCCCGTACTTCGATCCTTCGCGTCCGAGGCCGGACGACTTCATGCCGCCGAACGGCGCCACCGCGGTCGAGATGATCCCCTCGTTGATGCCGATGATGCCGCTCTCGAGCGCCTCCGCCACGCGGAAGATGCGGCCGATGTCGCGGCTGTAGAAGTAGGCCGCGAGGCCGAACTCGGTGTCGTTCGCGAGCGTGATCGCTTCCTCTTCGGTGGTGAACCGGAACAACGGCGCCAGCGGCCCGAACGTCTCGTCGCGGGCGACGATCGCGCTCGCCGGCACGTCGACGAGGATGGTCGGCTGGAAGTAGTTGCCTCCCAGTTCGTGGCGCGCGCCTCCGAGCAGCACGCGGGCGCCGCGTTTCACGGCATCCTCGATGTGCTGCTCGACTTTGGTGACGGCTTCCGGGTTGATCATCGGGCCCTGCGTCGTCCCGGCGTCCATGCCGTTGCCGACGCGCAGCGTGCTCACCGCGTCCTTCAATTTTTCCGCGAACGCATCGTAGACGCCGTCCTGCACGAGGATGCGGTTCGCGCACACACACGTCTGACCCGTGTTGCGGAACTTGGAAGCCATCGCTCCCTGCACCGCCGCCTCCAGGTCCGCGTCATCGAAGACGATGAACGGCGCGTTGCCGCCAAGCTCCATGCTCAGCTTCTTGACCGTCGGCGCGCACTGCTGAATCAGCTTCGAGCCGACGCGGGTGCTGCCGGTGAACGACAGCTTGCGCACCCGGGGATTCGAGGTGAGCTCGCCGCCGATCGGCTCCGCCGGTCCGGTGACCACGTTGCAGACGCCGGGCGGCAGGCCCGCGCGTGCCGCGAGCTCCGCCATCGCCAGCGCCGAGAACGGCGTCTGCGTGGCCGGACGGATGACGCCGGTGCAGCCGGCCGCCCAGCCCGGCGCCGCCTTGCGCGCGATCATCGCCGCGGGAAAGTTCCACGGCGTGATCGCCGCGAACACGCCGACCGGTTCCTTCAGCACGATGATGCGGCGGCCGCGCTCGTTCTGCGGGATCGTGTCGCCGTAGACGCGCTTGCCTTCCTCCGCGAACCATTCGATGAAGCTCGCCGCGTAGCGAATCTCGCCGCGGCTCTCGGCAATCGGTTTTCCCTGCTCCGCCGTCATGATGACCGCGAGATCCTCGAGGTGCTCGAGCATCAGCGCGTAGAGCGTGCGCAGGATCGCCGACCGCTCGCTCGCGAGCGCGGCCCGCCACGCCGGAAAGGCGCGGGCGGCCGCGTCGATCGCACGCCGCGTTTCCTCGGCGCCCATCGCCGGCACCTCGCCGACGACGTCGCCGGTCGCGGGATTCCGCACCGCCACCGTCGCGCCGCTGTCCGACGGCACCCAGCGGCCGTCGATGTAGTTGGCCTGTCGCAGCAGCGCGGGATCCGACAGTCTGAGCGAGGCTACGGCTGTGCCCATATGAGGTCTCCTCCAGATTATTTCTGATCGGCGCCCAGCCCGTCCGGCGCCCATCCGTCGACGATGGTCTTCGCCATGCGGGCGATGAGCAGCTCCCCTTCGTTCTCGGGCCTCCAGCTCGTGTCCGCGTTCTCGTACGTGAACGCGGAAATCACGATCGGGCCGTTCTTCGTGTAGACGATGCCGACGTCGTTCCGCACGTGATCGAGACTGCCGGTCTTGTTGGCAACGTGGCTGGCGACCTCGGTCGTGTCCGCGTCCTCGAGGAAGTGAGGGATGGCGTTGCGCCAGAACTGGTGCTGCAGGATGTCCACCATCCGCGCGCAGAGCGTCCGATTGCCGAGATCGCAGCGCTCGATCGACTCGAGGATGCCGGCCATCTCGCGCGCGGTCGTCCGTCCGATCCCGAACGGCTTCAGCTCCGGGCTCTGGTCCCCTTCCTTCGGACGGCTGATCGGACGGATGCTGGTCGTCACCGGAAACCCGAGCGCGCGCAGCCGCCGGTTGACGTTGTCGCGGCCGATGCGGGCGAGCACGAGATTGGTCGCGGTGTTGTCGCTCTGCGTGATCATCAGCACCACCGCCGTCTCGAAGCTGATCTCCGCCGGGGTATGAAACAGCAGCAGCACGCCGGAGCCCGAGACCTGATCGTCCTTGCGAAGCCGCAGCACATCGTCGAACGACACCGTGCCGTCCTTCACCTGATACATCGCCTCGAGCATGATCGCGAGCTTGATCACCGACGCGGTGTTGACCGGCACGTCCGGGTTGATCGAGACCGACCGGCCGCTGCCCAGGTGCTTCGCATAGAGCGAGACCTTTCCGCGATGGTGACGAGCGTAGTTGTCCATGAGGTGTTGCATGGTCTCGTCCGGACGATCCGGCTGCGAGGTGCCGCGGGGCGGTTGCGCGGCGGCAAGCAGCGCGCTGGACACCCACCCGCACAATATGGCGAGCGTGAGGAAATGCCGCAGGATTCGGACGTGTGCCGTCATAGGAGATGCGATATACCACGCCGGCGGGATGGCTGCCATCGAGCTGGCGGCGCCGCGCCAGTACGGCGTACTCGCATTTTCCCGTGATTCGACCCGGCGATGAGCCCGGGCCGGCGGCCGACCATACCGGAACCCGCTCCGGCTGATCCCCTGTCTCTATCTAAGCTGCAGGCTGCACAAGACTTGTAAGGCGCAGGACCAACTGCCCCGCAGCCCTCGCAGGGACCACCGGGATGACCCGTCAGCGCGCGATCGACCGGTGCGCGCTACTGCGTCTCGATGACGACGTGATGTGGTGAGGCGGCGTCTGCTGCCGTGTCGGGCGCGAATGCCGGATCGAGGCGGACGAAGTGGTCGCGGACCTCTTTCCACGACGCGACGCGCGGATACCGGCGCTCGGCGTGGTTGTGGGGAGCGGAGAACAGCAGCGGCTTTCCCTTGAATCGGGCGAAGTGCCGCGGCCGATCGTCGATCAGGTAGTCGGCGTCGACGATGCTCTTGTCGCCGCAGAAGACGATGTGCGACGGCGGGATGAACGGGAAGTGGCGGCGCAGCCACTGGTACTTCGCGTCGAACGAACAGGGCACGTCCATCGCGGCCGAGGCGATGAAGACGTCATAGCGCGCCGTCAGCTCGCGAACGACCGCCTGGCAGTCGGGCAGCACGGCCAGATCTTCGAAAAACGACGCGTCGAGCATCGCCTCGGCGGCGGCGCGATGCGCGGGCGGAATGCAGTCCTCGAGGTGGCGGCCGCACACGTCGGCGGTGGTGAGGCTGGCGCCATAGGCGGCGTTGTACCGGCGGAGGTGCTCCGCCATCGCGTCGGCCATCACTTCATCCATGTCGATGGCGATCCGCGGGCGGCGGCCCTGATGGGCGCCGCGGCGCTGGTGCGTGGCTTTCATCACCGCCACCGCGGCCACGAGCCCGATGACCGCCGTATTGGCCACGACCACCGAGCGCGCATCGTTGATGAGGCCGTAGGCGAACCACAAGACGGCCCCCGCCAGCAGCAGCCCCAGCATCGCCCCCGAGAGGTCGCGGCCTCCCTGACGACGGACCTTGAGGACCTGCGGGAGGAACGAGAAAGCACTGCAGATCGCGCCGCCGGTTCCCAGCACCGCGCTCCAGTTCACGTCAATCATGGCTCATGCGCTCGCAGTCACAGCATCCGCCTTTCCCATCGATTCTGTCCAATGAAACGTTTGCCCCATTCTGATAACCTGCGGTTATGGATGTGGAGCTAGATCGGAAGAGC
>JABFWM010000411.1 GCA_013362195.1 Acidobacteriota bacterium | reverse complement strand
TTCGCTCGCGTTCCAGTTCTTCCGACGGGAACGACGGGTGCAGCGCCACGTCGGCGGCGAGCGCCAGCGCCGGACCGAAGTTCGACGACAGCGCGCTCACCGTCACCGTCGACGCGTCCATCGTTGACGCGGCCGTCAGTGTCGCGCCAAGCTGCGCGGCCTCGTCGGCAATCTGCAGCGCACTGCGCGTCGCGGTGCCATTGGTCAACATCGCGGCGGTGAAGCCGGCCAGCCCGGGACGATCGACCGGATTGCGCTCGCTGCCGCTCCGGACGACGAGGTTCGCCGAGACGATGGGGAGACCGGGGCGTTCGGTGTAGAGCACCGTGAAGCCGTTCGGCAGGGTGAAGCTGCGGGGAACGGGCAGCTGCATCGGTCTCGCCGACGCCGCTTTCGGCATCTGGCTGCGCCACGCGGCGTCTTCGTTGATGGATTCCGCACCTTCGCCGGGCTGCGCCTTCGGCGCGGGCGGCGTCGGCACCGGCGGATCGAGCGCCTGCTCGCCCTGCACGGCGCGAATGACGACGCGGGCGGTGGGGGACAGGTAGTCCTGCGCGAACTGCCGCACGGACTCGCGCGTCACCGCGCGATAGCGGGCCGCGTCCTGCGGCAGATATCCCGGATCCTTCAGGAAGTGGTTGTACATGTTCAGGCGATCGGCCACGCCGCCGAAGCCGCCGAGGTTCTCGAGGCCGCGCACCATCCGCGTCTCGATCGAGTTGCGCGCGCGCTCGATCTCGGCCTCGTCGGGACCGTCGCGGCGGAGCGCCGCCACCTCCGCGTCGATCGCGGGCTCGAGATCTTCGAGCGTCTGGCCGGGCCGCGCCGTCACCTCGATGCTGAACACCGATCCGAGCATGAGCGAGTACTGCTGGGCGACGACGCGCTGCGCGATCTGCTTCTCGTAAACCAGGCGCTTGTACAAGCGCGCCGACTTGCCGCCGCCCAGCACGTCCGCCGCGATGTCGGCGTCGGCGTCGCCAGGCTTGAAGATGGCGGGAGTGATCCACGCCATGTAGACGCGCGGCAGCTCGATGTGATCCTTGACGGTCTGCCGGCGCTCCGCCGTCACCGGCGGCGTCGTCGCGGTGATCGGCGGCACGTCTGGCCCGCGCTTCAGCGGACCGAAGTACTTCTCGACGAGCTGCCTGGTCGCGGCCTTGTCGATGTCGCCGACAATCGCGAGGCTCGCGTTGTTGGGGGCGTAGTACTGCTTGAAGAACGTCTTCACGTCGTCGAGCTGCGCGGCCTGGATGTCGGCGTGCGATCCGATGACCGCGGCGTAGTAGGGATGCGTCTTCGGAAAGAGCTGGTGGAACATCGCCTCTTCGGCGATGCCGTAGGGCTGGTTTTCCACGCTCTGGCGCCGCTCGTTCCGGACGACATCCTGCTGATTCGCGAGGGCCAGGCGATCGACCTTGTCGAGGAGGTAGCCCATGCGATCCGACTCCATCCAGAGTGCGAGCTCGAGCTGGTTCGACGGCACCGTCTCGAAATAATTCGTGCGATCGAAGTCAGTGGTGCCGTTGATCAGGCTGGCGCCGGCGCCTTCGAGGATCTTGAAATGCGTGTCGGCGGCGACGTGCTTCGAGCCCTGGAACATCATGTGCTCGAAGAGGTGCGCGAACCCGGTGCGGCCCGCCACTTCGTTGGCCGGTCCGACGTGATACCAGAGGTTCACCGCCGTCAGCGGCAGCCGGTGATCTTCTGAGAGAATGATTTCGAGGCCGTTCGGCAGCGAATACTTCTCGAACGGAATCGCCGGCACCGGGCTGACCGGCGCCGGCGTTGCCGCCGTCTGACCGTGGCCGGTGACGGCGGGTATCAGCAGGACGGCGAGCGCGGCGAAGCGCCGAAGGATGCGACGCATGAGATCTCCTGTTCGTAGGAATGCGGCGACGAGGCCCGCAATGAATCGCGACGGAGCATAGACGCCGCGGGATCGATCGTCAATAGGACCAGCTCACGAGGAGACATGGATTCAGCCGTCATTCTGTCCGCCTGCCGCACCCCGATTGGCTCGTTCGGAGGCGTGTTCAAGGATCTGAGCGCCGTCGATCTCGGCGCCGTCGTGATCCGGGAAGCCATCGCGCGCGCCGACATCGAGGCGAGCGAGATCGGGGACGTCATCATGGGATGCGTGCTGCAGGCCGGCGCGGGGATGAACGTCGCGCGGCAGGCGGCCATCAAGGCGGGCGTGCCCGTGGAAGTGCCGGCCGAGACCGTGAACCGCGTGTGCGGCTCCGGCCTGCAGGCGGTCGTGCACGCGGTGGAAGCCGTCAAGGCGGGGTTCATCGATCTGATGCTCGCCGGCGGCACCGAGTCGATGAGCAATGCCCCGTACATCCTGAAGGGCGCCCGGTGGGGCTATCGCATGGGCAACGGCGAGGTCGCCGATTCCATGCTGCTCGAAGGGCTCACCTGCGCGATCAACGGCTGCCATATGGGCATGACCGCGGAGGAAGTCGCGAAGCGGTTCAACGTGTCGCGCGCGGATCAGGATGCGTTCGCGGCCGAGAGTCAGCACCGGGCGGCGCAGGCCGTGAGCTCCGGCGTCTTCGAGCAAGAGATTGTGCCGGTCGAGGTTCCGCAGCGCAAGGGCGGGCCGCTCAAGGTCGCGCGCGACGAATATCCGCGCGCCGGAACGACGGTGGAGAAGCTCGCAGCGTTGCGCGCGGCGTTCACGAAGGAGGGGACGGTGACGGCGGGCAACGCGTCCGGCATCAACGACGGCGCCGCCGCGCTGGTCATCGCGACCGAATCATGGGCGAAGCGGAACGGACGCACGCCGCTGGCGCGCATCCTCTCCTACTGCACGACCGGCGTGGACCCCCGGATCATGGGGATGGGGCCGGTCGAAGCGATGCGGCGGGCCGCGCAGCGGGCTGACCTCGCCCTCGGCGATCTCGACGTCATCGAATTGAACGAAGCCTTCGCGGCGCAGTCGCTCGCCGTCGTGCGCGAGCTGAACCTCGATCCGGCGAAGGTCAACGTGCACGGCGGCGCCATCGCGCTGGGACATCCGATCGGCGCGAGCGGGGCGCGCGTGCTCACGACCCTGGTGCACACGCTGCAGCGGCGCGGCGGCGGACGCGGCGCCGCCTCGCTCTGCATCGGCGGCGGCATGGGCACCGCGATGATCGTCGAGAGCGCCGCCGGGTGAGACCGGTGCGGGTGCGGCAGGCGGTGCTCGCCAGCGTGGCAGCGCATGCCGTCGGGGCCGCCCCGAACGAATGCTGCGGCCTGCTGCTCGGCCGGGCCGACGAAATCGATGAATCGTGGCCGGCCCGCAGCCTCCAGGAGAGCCCGAACCGCTTCCTGGTGCGGCCGCGCGATCACTTCGACGCGCTCCGCGTCGCCCGCGCCACCGGACGCACCGTCCGCGGCGCCTACCACTCGCATCCGCGCGGTCCCGCCCATCCCTCGCGCACCGATGCCGCTGAACTCGGCGACGCCGGGCTGCTGCAGATGATCGTTTCGCTGCGAGACGGGACGCCGCGCGTGCAGCTCTTCGAGTGGACGTCAGGGAAGTTCGCGGCCGTGCCTCTCGTGCCGGTGCCGTGATGGACCGGCGCACGCTGTCCGCGCACGCCCGCCGGGCGCGAGAGCGCAGGAACGGCGTGGAGCCTCAGCGGTCGATTTCACCCATTTCGCGGGCGCCGGGCCGGATCTTCAGATCCGTACTGCCGGACGCGATGGTCTTTTCCTTTTTCTTGATCCGGAAGATCACGCGGAAGTCGCCGGACGTCTGGAAGACTTTCGACGCGGTGAACGTGCGCTTGATCTGGCTCCTGCCTGATTCGTAGGGATCGCAGTCGAGCGTTTGTTCGGAGGTCGTGCCGTCGCCCCATTCCCACTCGATCGACGGACAATAGAAGTCCTCGTAGTCGTTCGCGCCGCCTTTGAGGTTGGCGGTGACCACCACGCGCGCGGGCGAGAAGGCGATGGCGGGCGAGGCCTTCACCGAGATGTTGGGCTTGCCTTTATCGTCAGCACGGGCGGCGAGAGGAACGAGCAGCGCGATGACGGCTGCGCATGTGAAAACCTTCATGAAAGTCCCTCCGTGAAGGCGCGGCGGCCATTTTATCAGACTATAATTTCCCGTAATGTCGCGCACCATCGAATCGTCGGCCGTGCGTCTCGTTGCCGCCGCGCCGGCTCATCTCGACGTCGATCTACTCGTCATTCCCGTGTTCGAAGCGGAAGCCATCGCCGCGAGCATTGCGGGCCTCGATGCGGCCACCGCCGGCGAGGCGGCGCGGGTGATCGCCTCGGGCGAACTGAGGGGCCGCCCGTACGAGTTCTTCTTCACGCCGGTGACCTCGGGCTGGAAAGCGCGCCGGGTCGCGCTGCTGGGTGCAGGAAAGGCCGGAGAGTTCACGCTCGACCGCCTGCGGAAGCTCGCGGCCGCGGCGGCCCTGCAGGCGCGCCAGAAGCGCATCGACCGCGTCGCGTTCCTGGAGCGCGGCGGCCTCGAGGCGGCGGGCGCCGTGCAGGCCATTGCCGACGGACTGACGCTCTCGCTGTTCAGCGCGGATCAATACAAGAGCGGCGAGCGGCTGGGGCCGCCGCCGCGCGAACTCATCGTCGCCGTGCTGCAGGATCGCGGGACGAGCCTGCGCGACCTCGAAGCCGCCGTCGATCGCGGCCGCGTGATCGGCGAATCGTGCAACCTCGCGCGCGCGCTCAGCAACGAGCCGTCGAACGTGCTCACCCCGCGGGAATTCGCCGAACGCGGCGCGCGGATCGGGCGCGAGGCGGGGCTCGCCGTCGACGTGCTCGACGAACAGGCGATCGCACGCCTGAAGATGGGATTGCTGCTCGGCGTCGCGCGCGGCAGCGCCGAGCCGCCGCGCGTCATCGTGCTCACGCACGACCCGAACGGTGCGCCTGCCGCGCCGGTGCTCGCGCTCGTCGGCAAGGGCATCACGTTCGACACCGGCGGCATTTCGATCAAGCCCGCCGACGGCATGGAGCGTATGAAGGACGACATGGCCGGCGGCGCGGCCGTCATCTGCGCGATGCGCGCCATCAGCCTGCTCCGCGCGCCGATCAAGGTGATCGGCGTGGTGCCGACGACCGAGAACATGCCGGGCGGGAAGGCGGTGAAGCCCGGCGATGTGCTCACCGGCGCCGGCGGCAAGACCGTCGAAGTGATCAACACCGACGCCGAAGGCCGCCTCGTGCTCGGCGACGGCCTGTGGTACGCGCAGCAGCTCGGCGCGACGCATCTCGTGGACGTCGCGACCCTGACCGGCGCGTGCGCGGTCGCGCTCGGCCGCGCCGCGTCAGGACTCTTCGGCACGCCCGAACCGTGGGCGCAGCTCGTGCGCGAGACCGCCGACCGCGCCGGCGATCGCTGCTGGCCGATGCCGCTCTTCGAGGAATATGCCGAACAGCTCCGCAGCGAAATTGCCGACATGATGAACTCCGGCGGCCGGCCGGCCGGCGCCTGCACGGCCGCCATGTTCTTGAAGGAGTTCACCGGCGGACTGCCGTGGGCCCATTTCGACGTGGCCGGCACCGCCTGGGCGGAAGACAACAAGCCCTTTCAGCCGAAAGGGGCGACCGGGGTCGCCGTCCGCGCCCTTACGGAATTGGCGTTCGCGGCAGGCAGTCGGCAGTAGGCGATCGGCCGTAAGCCGCCCGGAGACGGCTGCTCCGGCGGGAGCGTCTTAAACAACAGACAGCATGGTCCTGCAATCCGATCCCGTGATCGTGCGGCTGGTCGATCAGCCGGTCAGGGATACGTCCGTCGCCGACGTCATCATCGGCGCAATCGGACTGACCGGTCTGCTGCTGATCACCGCGGCGCTCCTCGGCCTCGTGCTCGGCGGGATCCTGATTGGCGTGAAGAAAATGCGGGCGCGCTACGCGCTCGAAAAGGACGCCGACGTGAACGCGATGCGCGTGACGCCACACTCGCTCACCTGAATCGGCCGGCGACCGCCTACTGCTTACGGCCTACCGCATACGGCCTGCTACTCAGTCGCTTTCTTCGCCCGCACCGCGTCCACCCGCCGGAACCCCTGCTGATACTTCATCACGGCATCGAACAGCGCCTGCGCGATCTGCTGGCGATAGGCGCCCGTCTTCAGCAGCGCGCCCTCCTGCTTGTGCGTAACGAAGGAGATCTCGGCGAGCACGCTCGGCATCGCCGCGCCGATCAGGACGACGAACGGCGCCTGCTTCACGCCGAGGTCCTTCACCTGGCGGTTGCGCGCGGTCAGCCGCGAGACCATCGCGCCCTGCACGATCTCCGCGAAATCGCGTGACTCGTTGATCTTGTTGTTGAGCGCAATCGCCTTGACGATGTCCGGGAGCGCGTGCATCGACTGGCCGGAGCCGGCGTTCTCGCGCGCGGCAACCGCTTCCGCCTCGGGGTTCGTCGCGAAGTTGAGGAAGTAGCTTTCGATGCCGCGCGCCTTCGGGCTGCGGCTGGCGTTGGCTTGAATCGAGAGGAACAGTTCCGCCCCTTCCC
>JABFWM010000564.1 GCA_013362195.1 Acidobacteriota bacterium | reverse complement strand
GGGCGCCGCCTCGGTAATCGGCTCGCCCGGCGGCGGCAGCACGCCGGTCGTTTCGAGTTCCCCGAGCACGTCGACGATCAAGTCGCGGTCGATCTGACGGCGCTCTTCGGCGTAGCCGAACACCAGCGCCGCATCGCAGATCACGTTGATGACGCGCGGCACGCCGCGGCTGCGCGCGTGAATCAGCGCCGTCGCGTCCGGCGGGAACTCGAGCGGCGCGCCAATCGCGGCGCGGCGCAGCCGGTGATTGATGTAGCGGAGCGTCTCGTCGGCATCCAGCGGCGGCAGGTGATAGCTGACGGTGATGCGCTGCCGGAGCTGTTCGAGTTCGGGCGCCGCGAGCTTCTCGCGCAGGTTGGGCTGTCCGACGAGCACGATCTGCAGCAGCTTCGATTTTTCGGTCTCGAGGTTCGAGAGCATCCGCAGCTCTTCGAGCGCCGCGAGGCTCAGGTTCTGCGCCTCGTCGATGACGAGCAGCACCAGCCGTCCGGCGATCCGCTGATCGACGAGGTACTGCGCGAGATCGCGGAGCAGCAGCGGCTTGCTGCGGCCGCCCGGATCGAGCCCGAAATCGATCATGATCGTCTCGAGCAGCTCGCGCGGCTCGAGCATCGTGTTGACGATGCGGCCGACCGTGGTCTGGTTGTCCAGATTGCGCAGCAGCGTCTGCAGCAGCGTCGTCTTGCCGGACCCGATTTCGCCGGTGATGACGACGAAGCCCGCCTGGCTCTCGAGGCCGTAGCGCAGGTAGCTCAGGGCCTCCTGATGCACGCGGCTCGGATACAGGTATTCAGGATCGGGGCTGAGCGCAAACGGCCGCTCGCGCAGATGGTAGAAGCGTTCGTACATGATTCAGATGCCTCCCGCCTCCGCCCGGGCGCGCCACTCGCGCAGCTTGCCCTGTGCCAGACCGGTGATCGCTGACGCCAGGCAGTCCGGGTGATGGCGGATTTTCCCCGCCGGATGTTCCGAGACGAGCGGGACGCCGATCGCGCGCACGCCGAGGCGCTCGAGCGCGTGCAGTTCGAACGTGCCGGTCACGATCGGCACCGCCCCGCCCGCGCCGTAGGCCGCAGCGAGCGCTTCCGGCACCGGCATCGTGTTGTAGATCACGCAGTCGAACAACTGCCGCCCGGTCTGCCGCTCGATGGTCAGCAGATGATCGACGATGCTGTAGTTGTCCGTTTCTCCCGGCTCGGTCATCAGGTTCGCCACCAGGATGCGAATCGCACTCGAGGCCTGAATCGCCTGGCGCACCGCCGGCACCAGCAGCGGCGGGAGGATGCTCGTATACAGGCTGCCGGGGCCGACGACGATGACGTCGGCGTCGTGCAGGGCGTCGAGCACGCGCGGCGAACAGGCCGGCCGTTCCGGCAGAATCGACAGCCGGTCGATGCGGCCCTTCGCCGCGGCAAACGCGGTCTCGCCGCTCAGCACGCGGCCATCGGCGAATTCCGCCACGAGCGTGACCAGCTCGCTCGTCGCGGGCAGGACGACGCCGCGCGCGCCGATCACGCGCGAGGCAATCTCCACCGCCTCGCCGAAGTCCTGCGTGACGTCTGCGAGGGCGGTGAGCACCAGGTTGCCGATCGCGTGGCCGTTCAGGCCGTCGCCGCCGCCGAAGCGATACTGAAAGATATCGGCGATGTTCGAATGGTTCTCGGAGAGCGCCGCCAGGCAGTTGCGGATGTCGCCGGGCGGAATCACGTTGAACTGCGCGCGCAGCCGTCCCGAGCTTCCGCCATCGTCCGACGTCGTCACCACGGCGACGAGCCGCTCGCGCGCCGCCGCCGGCGTCGCGCACAGCACCGGGCGCAACCCGCGGAGGACATTCGGCAGCCCCGTCCCGCCGCCGATGGCGTCGACGCGGGGCGCCACGCCGCGCGTCGCCTCAACGCTTGGACCGGGCTGTTCGGCATCCGCCTGCGGCAGCATGATTCGTCTCACCGCGCGTCCGCGGCAACCGGGGCATAGCCGGCGCCCGCACCGCCTGCGCGGCCGCGATCCCCGACGAGGTCGGCGTCGGCCTCGATCGCGGGGAGCACGTCGCGCACGGCACGCTGATAGTCTTCGGGAAAATCAATCTCGATCCAGGGCAGTCCGCGCGTCCCGATCGCGTGCAGCGGACGGAGCTGCGCGAACTCGCGGAACGCGCGCGGCGCCCACGCCCGCAGCTCGCCCGCGGCGACGAGACCATCCATGATCTCGACGAGCGCCGCCGCGCCGTCGGGGCTGAACTTCACGATGCCCAGGTTCTCGCCGTCAGCCTCCGCCGGATCCATCGTCTTCGACATGTCGACGACGCGCCCGCACCGCACCTTCACTTTCATTTCTTCGTCGCCGAACGGCGGCTGCTGCGCCTCGCGGTAGGCGACGAGCAGCGCGTCCTGGTGGCGGGACGAGACCAGATCGGCAAGCAGGGCGGGGTGGAAGAGGACGTCACAGTTGAGCACCACGAAGCCCTCATAAAGCAGAGCTCGTGCCATCCAGAGCGAATACATGCTGTTGGTTTCGGCGAACCGCGCGTTCTCAACGTAAGTAACGTGGTGCCCACAGCGGTTGCGCACCCGGTCGGCCTGACAGCCGACGACAATCGCGATGTCGTCGATGCCGGCGTGCTCGAGGACGTGGATCTGCCGCTCGATCAGCGTGACGCCGCCCGCTTCGACGAGACACTTCGGCTTGTCGCCGGCGGTCCCGTTCAACCGCGATCCCCTGCCTGCCGCCAGAATGATCCCACGCATGCTGCTCGACCTCGATTTGGTTGCTAGGCGGCGGGAGCGAGCCGCCCTCGCCGACCGATCAACTCCATGACTTTCGCCGCGTACTGCGCGCGATCGCGGCGGCCCACGGCGATCATGAAGAACAGAGCCAGGTACACGGCGGCCGCGAGGGCCGCTTCCATCAGCACAGCCAGAAGCGTGCCGCCGATCGAGAAGCGGCGCACGACCGCGAGGCCGCCGGCCACCACCGCCGCCGGCCACATCGCCGGCCACACCGCGTGCCGGATCGCGCTCGCCACGGACAGTCCGACGCGGGCGCACGCGGCCGGGAACAACACGAAGATCGTCGAGACGGCGATCGGCATGAGCGTGCCGAGCGCGACGCCGTTCAATCCCAGCGGCGTGATCAGGATCGCGCTGAGCGCGAGATTCACCAGGCCGGTGATGATATTGACGATCGCGAGGTAGCGGACCTTGCCCGCGCCTTTGAGGATCGTCGTGCCGGTCGCGTTGCCGACGCGCAGCGCCACGGCGACGGCGAGGATCTGAATGACGGGCGCGCTCGCGATCATCTTCGGGCCGACCCACGCCCTCACGAGCGGGTCGGCGAGCAGGATCAGCGCGACCGCGATCGGGACGACCATCGCCAGCGACAACCGCGTGCCTTCGAGCAGCACCTTCTGCAGCCGCTCCGTCCGCCGCGTCGTATCGGAGTCGACGACGACCGGGAACAGGACGCCGTTCAACTGGTTGGTCAGCCGCTGCGTGCCGGAGATGATCCGATCGGCGACCGCCCACACCGCCACCGGCGCGCTGCCGAGGAACACGCCGATCACCACGCCATCGAGCTGGTAATTGAGCTTGTTCGCCCAGTCGATCACCGACGTGTAGACGCTGAAGCCGGCGACTTCACGCAGCCGATCGCGGCGGAACAGCGAGGTGCGGATGGCGAGCGGCGGGTAGATCCGGTACGCGTTCAGCCGATACACGAAGTAGGTGACGATGCGCACGGCGGTCGTCGCGAGCACCAGCGGGATCAGGCCGTAGCCGGCGTCGAGCACGGCGACGTTGGCGGCCGCCACCATGATGCTGCTGACGATGGCGACGAGGTTGTTGGCGTCGTAGCGCTGAAAGCCGCTGATCACCCCGCCGAAGACGCTGAACGGGAAGTTCAGCGCGACGTTCAAGCCGATGATGATCAGGATCCACTGCCCGGTCTGCGCCTGCGCCGGCGTGATCTTGAAGATGTGATCGAGGTTGAACGCCAGCGCCACCGCGACGGCGTAGGCGATCACCCCGACGGCCGCGAACAGATAGAAGAGCGTGCTGGCGATCTCGTTCAGCGCGCGGGTGTCGCGGTGCGCGCGGTACTGGGCCATGAACTTCACCAGCGCGCCGCTGAAGCCCATGTCGAGCACCGAGAAGTGAATCGTCACCGACGCAGTCAGCGCCCACAGGCCGTAGGCCTCCGCCCCCAGGTGCCGCAGGTTGAACGGCAGCATGAGGAGGCCGAGCGCCATCTCGGTGGCAATCGCGAGGTAGCGCGTGGTGACGTTGCGGGCGATCGTGTGCAGCTGCCGCGCGTCGTCGGGTGCCCAGCTCTCGATCATGCCGCCCCCTTGCGGAACAGCACGACCTTCACGGTGTCGAACACGATGGTGAGGTCGAAGAACACCGACAGGTGCTTGATGTAATAGAGGTCGTAGCGCAGCTTTTCGGTCGCGTCCTCGAGCGACGAGCCGTAGCGGTATTTCACCTGCGCCCAGCCGGTGATGCCCGGCTTGACTGCGTGCCGCTGCTGGTAGAAGGGAATCGCCTTCGACAGCTCGTCGACGAAGTAGGGACGCTCCGGGCGGGGCCCGACGAAGCTCATCGCGCCGCGGATCACGTTCCAGAGCTGGGGCAGCTCGTCGAGGCGGGTCTTGCGGATGATTCCCCCGACCCGGGTGATGCGATCGTCGCCGTCCTTCGCCCACAGCGGCGTGCCGCTCTTTTCCGCGTCCTTGCGCATCGAGCGGAACTTCGACAGCACGAAGGTGCGGCCGTTCTCGCCGACGCGCTCCTGCCGGTAGAGGATCGGCCGGCCGTCCTCGAGCCAGATCGCGAGGGCGGTCAGCAGCATGAACGGCAGCGAGAGGATCGCGAGCACCAGGGACAGCGTCAGGTCGATCGTCCGCTTCATCAGGCGGGTCAGCCGCGAGACGCGGAACCCGTCGGAGAAAATCAGCCACGAGGGCCGCAGGTCGTCGATCAGGATCTTGCCGGTGACGCGCTCGTAGGTGGTCGTCGCGTCTTCGACGCGGATGCCCGCCATCTTCGCGCGGAGCAGTTCCTCCACCGGCAGCGTGCCGCGGCGATCCGAGAGGCCGACGACAATGCGATCGACCTGATGCATCCGGATCAGGCGATCGATATCGGTAGGCGTGCCGACGATCGCCGGATTCACGATGCGCTCGCCGACGCGCGCCGGATCGTGGTCGATGAAGCCGATGATCCGATAGGGGAAGTCGTGCTGATCGAGAATCTGCCGCGCCACCTTGCGCGCGGTCTCGCCGGTGCCGACGAACAGGATCCGCTCCTCGAGTTTCAGCGAGCCGGTCACCTGATTGAAGGCGAGCCGCCAGCCGAGAATCGCCACCAGGAACACGAACAGCGCCGAGACGAAGATGCCGCTGCCGATCATCAGCTGCGGCAGCAGCGAGTAGAGCGCGGCCAGGACAATCGACGCGGCGCCGGCCGCCTGGAGGAGGCGCACGACCAGCTCGCGGTTCGAGTGGACGAGCGTCAGGTCGTAGAGGTCGTTGTAGTACAGACAGAGCTGACAGATGACCGTTACGAGCGCAATCTTCCAGAGGTTGGCGGCGAGGTCCGGCGTCTCCTGGATCATCGCGGCGAGCGCGAGCGATCCGAAGATCAGGAGCAGCTCGCCGGCGAAAATCGTCAGGCTGCGCGTCGAGACGTAGCGGTTGAACAGCTGCATGGCGCCCGTGCTCACCCCGCGATGTACCCGTAGCCGTTGTAGTAGGTGTCGGCGCCGGACTCGGGACCGGCCTCGTTCAGCACCAGGCCGAGCACCTTCGACGCGTCGAGGCCGGAGAGCGCCCGCTCGATCGCCGGCTTCGGCGTGATGCCCGCCCGCACGATCATCAGGATGCCGTCGGCGAGCGCGGACGCGATGTGCACGTCGGCGAGCGGCGAGACCGGCGGCATGTCGAGCACGAGGCGATCGAAGCGCGTGCGCAGCGCGTCGATGGTGCGGCGCATCGCCACGGACCCGAGCAGCTCCGCGGGATGGCTCGGCGGAACTCCCGACGGCAGCACCGTCAGGTGATGGTCGGGCAGCGTCACCAGGGCGTCGTCGAGCGAGACCGCACCCATCAGGACGTCGGTCAGGCCGGGCGTTTCCGCGAGGTCGAAGAGGTGGTGGATCGACGGGCGCCGCAGGTCGGCGTCGATGAGCAGCACGCGCTGCGAGAACTCCTGCGCCATCGTCAGCGACAGGTTGGCGGCGGTGAGGCTCTTGCCGTCGCCCTTGGCCGGGCTCGTGACGATCAGGGCGCGCATGGCGCGGCCGTTTTCCGCGCTGCTGATGCGCGTGCGCAGCGAGCGGTACTGCTCGGCGGCGAGCGACTGCGGCGCCAGCGCGGCGACCAGCCGATGATCGAACCGCGCGTCGCGTGACGACGAGGGCGGGGCGGCCGGCGGCGCGCCCGGCGCCTCGAGGTGGCGCGCCCGCGCCTCGCGGTGTTCCGCGATCGGCGT
>JABFWM010000182.1 GCA_013362195.1 Acidobacteriota bacterium | reverse complement strand
GGAAGAGACGCCCGTTCCCTCTTTCGGATCACTGCGACGGGCGCCACTTTTTCAATCCCGTCGGCGAGCAGGCGCGGCCATTCGCCGACGTCATCGCGTGGCAGCGCACCCGCGACGGGGCCGAGTGGCCGCTCGAGGTGGCGCTGACCGCGTACCCGCAGCCGCCGCCGAGCGTCGATCCCGGACACACCGCCGTCACCTTCATCGGCCAGTCGACGTTCCTGCTGCGGACCGCCGACGCGGTGATCCTCACCGACCCCGTGTTCACGACGCACGCCGGCCCGTTCGGCCGCCTGGGCCCGCGCCGCGTGCGTCCCCCCGCGATCCCGCTCGAGCGGCTGCCGCTGCCCGACATCGTGCTCGTCAGCCACAACCACTACGACCATCTGCAGCCCTCGTCGCTCAGGCGGTGTGCGCATGGCGCGGAGCCGCTGTTCGTCACCGCACTCGGGCTCGCTCCGCTGCTGCGCCGCCTGACGCTGCAGAACGTCGTCGAACTGGATTGGTGGGAGGAGATCGATCTGGGCGGCGGACGCCGCGTGATGTGCGTTCCCGCCCAGCATTTCTCCGCGCGGACGCCGTTCGATCGCAATCGCACGCTGTGGTGTGGCTTCGTGCTCCGCACCGCGACCGAGACGATGTACTTCGCGGGCGACTCGGGCTACGGTCCGCACTTCAAGGAGATCGCCCGGCGCTGTCCGCCCATCGATCTCGCGCTGCTGCCCGTCGGCGCCTACGAGCCGCGCTGGTTCATGCGGCCGGTGCACATGAACCCTGCCGAAGCCGTGCAGGCGCACATCGACGTCGGCGCGCGCGTCAGCCTCGGCATGCATTTCGGGACGTTCCGCCTGACCGACGAAGCCATCGACGAACCACTGCTCGCGCTCGGCCGCGCCCTCGACGAACGCGGCATTCCCGACAGCGAATTCACGACGCTGGATTTCGGCGAAACGTCAATCGTGCCGCCGGTCACCCGGAACGCGACAGGAGGTTAAGAGGGATCTTCTCTGATTCTCAGGTGGAGGAGGCCGCATCGAGCGCACGTGCCAGCCGCGCGAGGCCGCCGCGAAGCGTCTCCGTGGCGCCGCCGAAGCCGAGACGAAAATGCGCCGGCGCGTCGAAGAAGCGGCCGGGCACGATCGCGGTGCGCTGCCCGGCGATCAGCCGATCGGCAAACGACGAGGCGTCATCGACGCCGCGGATGCGTGGAAAGACGACGGTGCCCGCCGAGGGCACCCACTCGAGCTCACTGCGCGACCGCAGGAACGTCTCGACCAGCGCCAGGTTCGTCTCGCGAAGGTCCCGGGCGCGCGCTTCGAGTCGATCGAGGTGCTGGAACGCCAGCGTCGCGAGACGCTCGGCGACGATCGAGCCGGAGCCGTCGACGACATCCCGCGCCCGGCGCAACCGGTAGGTGAGCGCCTCGGACGCGATCACCCATCCGCACCGAAGGCTCGAGAGGCCGTACGACTTCGTCAGGCTGCTGGTGGTGATGAAGGCGTCGCCGCGCGACGCGGCCGGCGCTGCCGGGATCGGGGCGATGTCGAGGTACACCTCGTCGACGAGGACGTGCGCGCCGTGCTGGTCCGCGAGGCGCCCGACCTCGCCGAGCGCCGCCGCGTCGGCAGCGGCCCCGGTCGGATTGTGCGGATGCGTGATCACGATCAGCCGCGTGCGCGGCGTCATCGCGCGGCGCACACGATCGGGATCGAGCGCATAGCCGCCGTCGAAGACGCGATCGACGCGGATCGTCCGCGCGCCGAACATTCTCGCGGCGCCGAGCAGCGGGTCGTACCCGGGACGCTCGACCAGGACGTCGTCACCGGGCTCGAGCAGGGCGGCGTAGACGAGGAAGTTGGCGCCGGACGCGCCGCTCGCGGTGGTGACCCGCGACGGCGAGGTGCCGTACCGCGCGGCGATCGCCTCGAGCAGCGGCGGATAGCCGTCGTCGTTGCGTCCCTGCAGCGAGAGCGCGTCTCGTGCGCCCGGCAGGTCGTCGAGCGAGCACGCGAGGATATTGCTGCCGGCGAGGTCGAACTCGGCGGACGCACGCGTTTTCGCCCATTCGAGGTACCGCGCGTGATAGCGGAGCGCCGCGGTGGCAGGCGTCGTGTCGGTCATGTCCTGATCCTGGAATAGTAGTAGAACACCGGAACGCCCAGCGCGATGAGGGCGGCGCCGCGGGCGGCGCTGCCGGCGTCGGCGCGGACCACGCTGAGCACGATGCCCGCGGCGGCCGCGCAGAAGAGCGCCTGGACGATCGGATAGCCGGGCGCGTGATACGCGGCGGCCGCACGCGCCTCACGCGGCAGCCTCGACCGGAACACGAATAGCGTCCCCACGGTGAGGCCAAAAAAGATCCAGTCGGCGAAGACGACGTAATTGAGCAGCCGATCGTAGGTCCCGCTCAGCGCGAGCGCACAGGACCACGCGGACTGCACGACGATGGCGGCGCCCGGGGTCTGGAACCGGGGATGGAGCCGTGCGAGCGCCGGGACGAACACACCATCGGCGGCCATCGCGTAATACACGCGCGTCGGCGCGAGGATCGAAAGGTTGAGAAAGCCGAAGGTGGAGACGGCGATGGCGGCGCTGACGAAGGCGTCTCCCGTGCCGCCAAAGACGCGGCTCGCCACGTCGGCTGCCGGCGTGGTCGTGGCGGCAAGGCCGGTCAGCCCGAGCGCGCGGATGTAGACGATGTTCGTCGTGACGTAGATGACAATCACGGCCACGGTGCCGGCGACCAGGCTGAGGGGCAGGTTGCGCGCCGGGTCGTCGATCTCTTCGGCGACGTAATTCGCATTCTGCCAGCCGCCGTACGAGAACAGGATCGGTACGAGCGCCGCACCGAAGGCGACGATGGCGGCCGGCGAGTCTGCCGCGGCGCGCCCCTCGTGCAGCCAGCCGGGATGCGCAGCGGCGAAAAAGCCGGCGCCGATCAGGATCGCCAGCGCCGCCACCTTCAGCACGACGAGGACGTTCAGTACGCGGCTGCCCGGCTTCACGCCGACGTAGTTGATCGCCGAGAGCACGATGATGGCCGCGATGGCGAGCGGGACGCGCCCGGCATCCGGGCCGTGTGCGAAGCGCAGCGCGTAGGTGGCAAAGGCGATCGCCACCGCCGCCACCGCGCCGCTCTCGATCACGAGCAGCAGCGCCCACCCGTACAGAAATCCGGCGAGCGGATGCAGACCGTCGCGCAGGTAGACGTACTGCCCGCCGGCTTTCGGAAAGAGCGCACCCAGTTCCGCGTACGAGAAGGCGCCCGCGAGCGCGATCGCGCCGCCGGCGATCCACGCGCCCAGCACCAGCTCCGGCGACTCCAGCCGCGCCGCGACGATGTACGGACTGATGAAGATCCCGGCCCCGATAATGCCGCCGATCACGACCATCGTGGCGTCGAACGGGCCCAGCGCGCGGCGGAACATCGGCCCGCACGATACCATCAGCGCGAAGTCGCTGGTCGAGCCGTGGCCGGACGAAGGACTGGTGACCGGGCTGTCGCGACGTGTAATCTCAAGGCGAATGCCTGGTCCGGACGCTCCTCCCTTTCCTCCTGAGATGGCGCGCCTCGAAGCCGAGATCATCGCGCGGCGCCGGGCGGCGATCGGGGGCACTGACGATGGCAGCCGCGTCGGCCTGGCGATTTCCGGCGGCGGCATCCGGAGCGCGACCTTCGCGCTCGGCATCTTTCAGGCGCTCGCGAAGCTGAAGCTGCTCGCACGCATCGACTACATCTCGACGGTGTCGGGTGGCGGCTATTTCGGCTCGTTCCTCGGCCGCCTCTTCACGCGCGATTACGTCCGCAACGCCGCCGACGTCGAGTGGATTCTCGGCGGGGCGCGGCCCGGCACCGCCGGTGACGATCTGGTCGACGCCGAGCGCAACGTGATGCGATGGCTCCGCGAGAACGGGCGCTACCTCGCACCGGAGGGGTCAGGAGACCTCCTGCTCGCCGGCGCCGCCTTCCTCCGGAACTGGGTCGCGATTCAGGCGGTGATCGCGACGGCGCTCTTCTCGTTGTTCCTGCTGCTGCAGCTGCCGCGGGTGCTCGGGACGCGCGTCAGGCCTGATCTCGCCGGCGCCGTCCAGGCGCACAACGTCCCCTTCCTGCACTCGCTGCCGTTCGCGCAGTACGTCTGGTGGAGCCCGTGGACGGGGCTGCCGCTGGCGCTGCTGACCGTCGCGTTCGCGATTGGATGGGCGTACTGGATCATCACCGAACGCCCCAGGCCCGCACGCGGCGTCCTCTGGGCGATCGTGATCGGGCTCGAAGCGGTGCTGCTGTACGGCGGATGGACGCCGGTGCCCGGCGTCAGCGACGGCCTCGGCGCGGGCCTGTGGCAGGCGGTCGTCTTCGCCGCGCTCATCGGCGTGACGTGCTGGTCGCCCGCCGACGGCGCGCCCGCGGCGATTGGTGTGTCGCTGCTGACGCTTCGCGTCGCCGGCATCGGCATCGTCGAACGGAGCGTCGCCTGGGTGCTGGTGACGCTCGCGCTGTTGACGGTCGTCATCGGCACCGCGACGTGGAACCATGTCCTGCAGCATCGGCCCTCCGGCGACGAGGATGCCGCGCAGTTCCAGAGCCAGCTCGCGCGCAACATCCTGACGCGGTACTTGCGCGGATGGCTGGTCGCGACCGGCATCGGCGCGGCGTTCGTCCTGATCGACTCGATCGGGCAGACGCTCTACGCGGTGTCGGTGGCCGGACATCTCAAGGCATGGTTCTCGGGAATCCTCGCGGTGATTGCCGCGGTGAGCGCCTACGGACGCAAGATCGTCGTGCTGTTCGGCGACAAATCGCCGGCGCAGCGCCCGCGGCTCTCGCTCACCTTCATCGTCACCGTCATCGCGCTGATCGTCGTCGGGGTGCTGGCCGTCGGCTTCGATCTGCTGTCGCACGCCGTCGCGTGGCGGTTTTGCGCGGCCGCGGCGCCCGCAACCATCATCGACCCGTTCGACGCCCGCCGCTTCCTGCCGGGATGCCCGGAGCTCCCGGTCCGTCAGAGCACTCACGTGTACCTGCTGTGGCTGGCGGGCAGCGCCGCCCTGACGTTCGCCTTCGGGCGCTACTTCGACTTCCTCAACTACTCGTCGCACCAGGTGCTCTACAGCTCGCGGCTGATTCGCGCGTATCTGGGCGCCTCGAACGCGTCGCGCTGGCGGCGGGGGACGTGGGTGCCGGTCGTGGAGCCGATTGCCGACGATGACATCGAGGTGCATCGCTACTGGCCGACGCGCGCGCAGCCTGACGCGGGCGAAGGCTACGATCGCGCGGCCCCGCTGCACCTCGTGAACGTCACGATCAACGAGACGTTCAGCGGCGAGTCGCAGATCCAGCAGCAGGATCGCAAGGGCATCGGCATGGCGCTCGGCCCGGCGGGCGTCAGCGCCGGCGTGAAGCACCACGTCGTCTACGGAGCCGATGCGCCGGTCGCCGCTGCGGCGCAGCCCACCGTCCTGCAGCGCCTGCGGCTCGCCGAGCACGTCCGCCGCCACCTGCGCCGGGTTGCCGCGATCTATCCGAGGCACACCGCGGCGGGCCCCGCGTTCCGCATGTTCGAGTACCCGCGGCCGCCGCGTCACGCGCCGCCGGCGGGAGCGGAAGCGGAGCTCCCGGACGAATTCCCGGGCGAGCCGCTGTCGCTCGGACGCTGGGTCGCGATCTCCGGCGCCGCCTTCTCGACGGGGATCGGCTTCCGCACGAGCCTCGGATTCAGTCTCCTCGCCGGCCTCGCGAACGTGCGGCTCGGCTACTGGTGGGATTCCGGCGTGCCGACCCGGCGCCGGCCGCTGAAACCGACGCTCAGTCGGACCGTATCGGATCGACTGTCGCGCGCGCTCGTCGGGACGTTCCCGGTCCACACTTATCTGTTCTACGAGCTGACCGCGCATTTTCCAGGCAGCTCGCGCCGCCATTGGTATCTCTCCGACGGCGGGCATTTCGAGAACATGGGCGGCTACGAGCTGATTCGGCGGCGGCTGCCGCTCATCATCGTGCTCGATGCCGAAGCCGACGAGCGCTACACGTTCGAGGGGATGGCGAACCTGACGAGAAAGGCGCGGCTCGACTTCGGCGTCGAGATCGAATTCCTGAATACCGTCGACGACCCGCTGCCCGCGGCGTTCGGGCCGCTCGAATCGCTGCGGCCGATTGCCACGACCGAGCTCGATCCGCGCCGTGCCGCGACGCACGCCGCCGTGGCGCGCGTCATGTATCCCGATCCGGACGGCTTCGAAGGACGCCTGGTCTACATCAAACCGGGCCTGACCGGCGACGAGCCGATCGATTTGCGCGAATACGCGCGTCAGCATCCGACCTTTCCGCAGCAGTCCACGGCCGACCAGTTCTTCGACGAGGCGCAGTGGGAGAGCTACCGGAAGCTGGGCGAGCACATCGGCCTGAAGGTGTTCGAACACCAGGGGGAGAACTGGTGGTTCGAACGCTGGAAGTATCGACCGTACTAAGGCTCAGGGCTCGAGGCTCAGGGCGGCTCAGGGCTCAGGAGCCGTGAGC
>JABFWM010000563.1 GCA_013362195.1 Acidobacteriota bacterium | reverse complement strand
GATCGGGTCCAGATCGCCGATCATGTCGGCGATCGTCACGTCGGGCGTGGCCAGCTTCTCGACGTAGCGCGCGTCGCGCGGCAGCCACTCGATCGGCAGATCGTCGCCCGCCCGGGCGATGCGCGCGCGGCACGCCGCGCACAGCGGGGCCATCGGATCGTCGTGAATCTCGCAATTGGGGATCACCGGCAGCTCCGGATCGAGCAGCGACGTCAGCGCGCGCAGGATGCGCGTCTTCGCCTGGCCGCGCAGGCCGAGCAGGATGAAGTTGTGGCGCGACAGGATGGCGTTGACGATCTGCGGCACCACGGAGTCGTCGTAGCCGACGATCCCCGGGAAGAGCGGCTCGTTCGTCCGCAGCTTGCGGATCAGGTTCTCGCGAATCTCGTGCTTCACCGGCCGGCGCGGCACGCGGCCCGCGTCGATGTCTCTACGCAATGCACCGAGGGTCGTGGGGACGGACATGATCGCGATATTAGCAGGGTTCAGGGGTTCGAAGGGTTCGAGCGGCCCGAAGGGTTCGGGTTCCGCACCACCTCGACTGCGACGTCGGGCCGGTCGCTGATGATGCCGTCGATGCCCCAGTCGATCAGCCGGCGCATGTCGGCTTCCTCGTCGACGGTCCAGACCTGCACCGCCACGCCGGCCCGATGCGCGTAGTCGACGAATCGCGGCGACACCACGCGCGTCGTGCCCGCGATCTCGGGCACCTGGTACGCATCGAACGGCGGGTCGGCCACCGGCCAGCGGCACCACGAGCGATACAGCGCCCGCCGCGTCTCTTCGCGCGACGAGCCGGTGCGGATTCGCGGTTCGTACGCGCGCGCGGCGCGCAGCACCCGCGTGCCGAACGAGCCGAGCGAGATGCGATCGAGGCCGTCGACGGCGCGCACCTCGTCGATCGTGCGGCGCGCCAGCTCCGGTTCGTTCGCCTTCAGCTCGATGATGACGGGAATGTCGCGATACCGCCGCAGCACCTCGCCGAGCGTCGGGATCGCCGCGCCGGCGCCGCGATACGGAAATCCGGCCGGCTCGCGCGCCAGCCGCGGGGTGAAGTGAAAGCCGGCGTCGAACCGCGCGAGTTCCGCGGCGGTATGCGCCGCGAGCAGGCCGCGGCCGTTCGTGGTGCGTTCGAGCGACGCGTCGTGATGGACGACGACGATGCCGTCTCTCGAGAGGTGCACGTCGAACTCCAGGCCGTCGGCCCCGAGCGCGAGCCCGTGATCGAAGGCGGCGATGGTGTTTTCGGGCCGCAGCGCCGCCCCGCCGCGATGCGCGAAGACCTGCGGACGAGGAAGATCAATCGCTGGATGAGGCCGGGGCACGCCGCGATCTTACGGCATGAGGCTTGAAGCCCATTCGAAGCAAACAGAGGAGGGCACATGGCCGATTTGCGTGCGAAATACGATTATGCGATCCAGACGGCAAAGCGGCTGGGCTTCGACGGTTCAGCCCAGCAGGAAGGAGAAAGGCTGAATTTCCGCGGCACCGTGCGATCCGAGGACGAGAAAAACCAGATTTGGAACGCGCTCAAGACGATCCCCGACTGGCAGAAAGACATCAATGCGGATATCCGCGTGATGCCGCAGGCGCAGGCCGTGGGCACCAGCGGAGCGGCGACCGCCGAGAAAACTTACACGGTGAAGTCCGGCGATACGCTCAGCAAGATCGCGAAGGAACACCTCGGCGACGGCACCGCTTACATGAAGATCTTCAATGCGAATAAGGATCAACTGACCGATCCCGACAAGATCAAGCCCGGTCAGGTGCTGCGGATCCCCGGATAGCTGGCGCCTGTCACCACCGCGGTTACACACGGATGAACACGGAAGACATTCCGGTTTCATCTGTGTTCATCCGTGTCCCAACCCGTGGTGGCTACTTCGCCGCCTTCGTCAGCTCCGCCGCGGTCGTGAACTTCGGCTCGATGTCGACGGGCACCCCGTCGAGTCTGTCGAGCACCTTCTGCACCTCCGGCCGCACGACGCCCAGTCGGTCGATCAGCCCTTTCGCCTTCCCGTAATCCCCTTCGGCCTGCAGCGTCATGATGTCGCGTGTGAGTGACGCGACCGCCTCGGCGATCTTCCCGGTATCGACGGTGAACGTGCCGTCGGGACGCGTCCTGAACGCGCCCGCGTCGAGCAGGTAATTGAGCTGGATGGCGATGCCGCGGCCGTGCGCCTCGTTGACGCCGAACCGGATCGACCGGAACGCCGACGCCAGGAACGTCGTGTACATCGTCTTCGCGATCGCCGCGTCGATCTGCTTCCGGTCGGCGAGATAGCGCAGCGCCCACAGGCCCGACGCGTCCGCCTTGGCTTCTTCGATCGTGCTGTAGGTCTCCTTCAGCTCCTGCCGCACCGTCGTCTGGCGGCCGTTGACGGTGATGTTGTGCGGCCCGAGGCCGTGCATCAACTCGTGCATCAGGATGTGCGTGAAGAAGGCGTCGAACGAGACCCTGGCCTGATCGGCCGGCGGGAGCGCGACCTTCGAGATCGGCAGCAGGACCATCCTGAACTTCGCGTCCTGCACGTTCTTCAGCATCACGCGCTTGGTGCCCTTCTCGCGGACGACGCGCTCGTCGTTCGGGAGGTTGAAGGCGGCCGTCTGCACGCCGCGGTTCGCGTCGCCGGCGGCGAAGATCTCGTTGACGACGGCGATCGGCGCAAGCGCGCCGAGCTTCGGGTTGCGGTACTTCGCGTCGATCGGCAGGTTGTTCTCGAGCTCCTGCAGGTGGCCGCCGAACGACTGCAGCTTCTGCGTCTCGGCGTCGTCGCGCACGGTGATGAACGCCTCGAACGCGGCCTTGAAATTGAACCACTCGTCTTCGTAGACCTCGTACGGCCCGATCGTGGGTTCGATGGGCGCGTCGAGCTTCATCCACGCGACGTCGCTGGCGTAGTAGTCGTTGCTGAGGAACGCGTCGGCGCGCGCGGAGAGAAACGTCTTCAACGAGGCGTTGGCGGTCAGGCCGGCCGCTTCACGCAGCAGCGCCGCGGCCCTCGCGAGCTCGCCTTGGTACTCGATGCTGTACGGCACGGCGACGAACGTCTCGTCGCTGCGGCGGATGGTGGTGAAAAAGCCGGTGGCGGCCGTCTTCGCGTCGCCCGACAGCGCGTCGAGCCACTTCTGTACTTCCTCTTTCGTCGTGCCCGCGGGATAGAAGTTCGCCGCTTCGGGCTTGGGCGGCGCGCCCGGCACGAACGGGCGGTTGTGGTCGAGCCGATCCCACGGACCCTTGTTGATGAGGAAGTAATGGAGGCGCGCGGCTTCCGCGCGGCCGGCCCGGGGACCGGCGGGCGAGGCGGCGCGGCGCGCGAGATCCTGCAGGAGCGCGTCGTTGCCGGCCCACACCTGACGGAGGAACAGCGCGTCCATGATGCGCGCGGCGTCGACGAGGCGCGCGAGCGCGTCGCGTTCGTTCTTGGGGAGCGCGGAAAGATCCGCGCCGATCTCGGCCGGCGCGACTCGCGCCGTCATTCGCTGAAGCTCGGCTAGCGTGGGCATCTCGGTATCCGTCTTCTGCTGCGCCGCCGCGTCGGCGGGCGCGCCGGGTCTGAGGAGAAGGCCACACAGGAACACGGCACAACACCGCACGATCGTCTGTGTTTGTCGGTGTTTTCCGGGAGCGGGCCCGTTTGCAGCCCGGCGATCGGCGGTGGTGGCTCTGGTCATCATTTGTGGCCTAGAATAGGAAGATTGTAGCCCGACGAGATTCCTCAAGGATTCATCCCCGATGAGAAACACGGCCCCCCGCGACAACGCCGAGATTGAAGCACTCGAACAGCGCGAATGGCGCGAGTCGCTCGACTACGTCATCCAGCAGGGCGATCGCGGCCGCGTGCAGCGGCTGCTCTCGACCCTTCGACATCATGCGCGCATGCAGGGAGTCGCGCTGCCGTTCTCGGCGGTCACCCCCTACGTGAACACGATCCGCGCCGAAGAGGAAGTGCCGCTGCCCGGCAGCCAGGAGATCGAGCGGCGCATCAAGAGCCTGATCCGCTGGAACGCGATGGCGATGGTCGTCCGCGCCAATCGCGTCTCCGACGGGATTGGCGGACACATCTCCACCTACGCCTCCGCCGCGACGCTCTACGAGGTCGGCTTCAACCACTTCTTCCGCGGGCCCGAGGCCGACGGCGACGGCGACATCATTTATTTCCAGGGCCACGCCTCGCCCGGCATCTACGCGCGGGCGTTTCTCGAAGGACGCGTCTCGGTCGAACAGGTCGAGAACTTCCGCCGCGAACTGCGGGCCGGCGGCGGCCTCTCGTCGTATCCGCACCCGTGGCTGATGCCCGAGTTCTGGCAATACCCGACGGTGTCGATGGGCCTCGGCCCGATCATGTCGATCTACCAGGCGCGCTTCAATCGCTACCTCGAAGATCGCGGCCTGAAGAAATCGTCGAACGGAAAGGTCTGGGCGTTCCTCGGCGACGGCGAGACCGACGAGCCGGAGACGCTCGGCGCGATCAGCCTCGCGGCGCGCGAAAAGCTCGACAACCTGATCTGGGTGATCAACTGCAACCTGCAGCGGCTCGACGGGCCGGTGCGCGGCAACGGCCAGATCATTCAGGAGCTCGAAGCCATCTTCCGCGGCGCCGGCTGGAACGTCGTCAAAGTGCTGTGGGGCTGCGACTGGGATCCGCTGTTCGCGCGCGACCACGACGGCATTCTCGCGAACCGCCTCGGCGAGGTCGTCGACGGGCAGTTCCAGAAGTACGCGGTCGAATCCGGCGCCTATTTCCGCGAGCACCTCTTTGGCACCGATCCGCGGCTGCTCGAGATGGCGCGGCACCTCTCCGACGATCAATTGAAGCGGCTGCGCCTCGGCGGCCACGATCCGGTGAAGGTGTTCAACGCCTACCGCGTCGCGGTGGAAACGAAGGGGCAGCCGACGGTCGTCCTCGCGCGGACGATCAAGGGCTACGGACTCGGCGAGGCGGGTGAGGGCAAGAACATCACCCACCAGCAGAAGAAGATGAACGAGTCCGACCTGCGGACGTTCCGGACCCGCTTCGGCATCCCGATCTCCGACGAGCAGATCGCCGAGGCGCCGTTCTATCGTCCGGCCGACGACAGCGTCGAGATGACCTACATGCGCGACCGGCGCAAGGCGCTCGGCGGATCGGCGCCGAGCCGCCGCGTCACGGTTCCGCCAATCAAGGCGGACTTCGAGGACGTCTTCGAGGAGTTCTACAAGGGCACCGACGGCCGCAAGGCGTCGACGACGATGGTGTTCGTGCGGATGCTCTCGAAGCTGCTGCGCGACAAGGAAATCGGCGAGCTGGTCGTCCCGATCGTCCCCGACGAAGCGCGCACCTTCGGCATGGAGGCGCTCTTCCGCGCGGTCGGCATCTACTCGCACGTCGGCCAGCGCTACGAGCCGGTCGACATGGACACCCTTCTGTATTACAAGGAGGCCAAGGACGGGCAGATCCTCGAGGAGGGCATCACCGAAGCGGGATCGATGTCGTCGTTCATCGCCGCCGGCACTGCCTACGCGACGCACGCCGTCAACACCATTCCCTTCTTCATCTATTACTCGATGTTCGGGTTCCAGCGGGTCGGCGATTTGATCTGGGCCGCCGCCGACTCGCGCGCGCGCGGCTTCCTGCTCGGCGGCACCGCCGGCCGGACCACGCTCGCGGGAGAAGGGCTGCAGCACCAGGACGGCAACAGCCACGTCTACTCGCTCTGCTATCCCAACTGCATCTCCTACGACCCGGCCTACGCCTACGAACTTGCCGCCATCATCCAGGACGGCATCCGCCGGATGTATCGCGAGGGGGAGAGCATCTTCTATTACCTGACGGTCATGAACGAGCAGTACGCGATGCCCGAGATGCCGAAGGGATCGCGCGAGGGCATCCTGAAGGGGATGTACCGGCTGAAGCCGGCACCCACTCTCGATAATGGCTCGAAAGCCAAGCTGCGCGCGCAGCTGTTCGGCAGCGGCGCGATCCTCAACGAAGTCGTCGCCGCGCAGGAGCTGCTCGCGAAGTACGGCGTCGCCGCCGACGTCTGGAGCGTGACGAGCTACCAGGAGCTCTATCGCGAGGGCCACGCCTGCGAGCGCTGGAACATGCTGCATCCCGGCGAGAAGCCGCGCGTGCCCTACGTGACGCAGTGTCTCGCCGACGCGCCGGGCGTGTTCGTCGCCGCGTCCGACTACCTGAAGGTGCTGCCCGATTCGATCGACCGCTGGGCGCCGCGCCGGATCCGGTCGCTCGGCACCGACGGCTTCGGCAGGAGCGAAGACCGGCACGCGCTGCGCGACTTCTTTGAAGTCGACGCGAAGTTCGTGACCATCGCGACCTTGTCGGAGCTGCTCAAGGACGGACAGATCGACGCGAAGGTCGTGCAGAAGGCGATCAAGGATCTCGGGGTGGACCCCGAGAAGAAAAATCCGGCGGTGTCGTAGACATGCCTACCGAATTCACGCTTCCCGAGCTCGGTGAGAACGTCACCGCGGGCGACGTCGTCCGGGTGCTGGTGAAACCGGGCGACACCGTGGCGAAGGACCAGCCGGTCCTCGAGCT
>JABFWM010000548.1 GCA_013362195.1 Acidobacteriota bacterium | reverse complement strand
TTCGCCAATCCAAGCGGCGTGGTGCTGCAGTTCATGATCGCGAGCTTACGCGAGCGCACGAGTTGGGGGTGGGGCCCCAACGCAATTGATAGAAGGAGTCACTGGCATGAAGCGGAAGCTCGGAATGGCGGCAATGCTCGTCGTCGCGCTGGCCGTGAGCGGCTACGCGCAGAAGAAGCCGGACCTCTCAGGCACCTGGACGGTCGACACGGAGAAGAGCGGCGCGGCGCCGGCCCCGGGCGGCGCCGGACGCGGCTTCATGGGCATGACCGGCCCGATCACGATCATGCAGACGGTCGATTCCGTCTCGATTGAGAGCCAGGGGCGGCAGGGCGCGATGACGCGCACCTACAAGCTCGATGGCACCGAGACCGAGATCCAGATGGGGCCCATGACGGCCAAGGGCAAGGCGAAATGGGACGGCGACAAGCTGGTCATCGAGACGACGCGCCGGGCGCAGGCCGGCACGCCAGTGACGACGAGCGCGACCTACTCGCTCAACGCGGACGGCACGCTGACGGTGGTCACCAGGACCCCGCAGGGCGAGCGCAAGAACGTCTACAAGAAAACGTCCTGATCGTCCGGAGACGGCAGACCGCCCACCGCAAAGGCGGCGCTCACGCGCCGCCTTGTTTCGTCTCTTCGTACAGCTCCCACACGGACTTGCCGGTCACCGGATCGCGCAGATCGGGCGCGATCATCGCGAGCGGTTCGAGGACGAATCGGCGTTCACGGAACCGGGGATGCGGCACGTGCAGCCCAGGTTCCGCGATGATCTCGTCTCCCGCCAGGATCAGGTCGATGTCGAGGGTGCGCGGGGCGTTGGTCCGCGGACGGGTGCGGCCGTGGCGGCGTTCGATCTCCAGGAACGCATCGAGCAGCGCCCGGGCGGAGAGCGCTGAGAGTCCGACCCCTGCCGCGTTGAGATACGGCGGATCGTGCTCGAGGCCGGCGCCGACCGGCGCGGTCTCGATCAGGAACGAGAGTTGAAATTCGGCCAGCAGGCGCGCGACAGCGTCGGACGCGCTGAGGATCGCTTCACGGCGGTCGCCGAGGTTGCTGCCGAAGGCGACGGCAATCCGACGCTGGGCTACTCCACCCACCTCGTCGCGAGCACTTCCCCGTCGGTCCCCGCGCCGTCGGCGCGGCGCCCGAGGAGATCCTCCCGTCCGGCGACGGCGAGATCGAAGAACCGCTTGTGCTCCAGCGTCTCGCCGAGGATGACGCGCAGCATGTTGCGATGCCGCGCGTTGGTCACCTTCTCGACGCGGTCGCGCCAGCGATCGACGAACGCCGCCGCGGCACTGCTGTCGTCCGTCAGGATCGACCGCTGCGCCTGCTCGCCTTTGCCGGTCGGCGTCAGGTCCGCGTCGGGCACGGTGTCGACGGCGCCGGCGAGATCGACGATCGCGTCAGCCAGCCAGCGAAGCTGCACGTCTTCGCGAGCGATGATGTACTGGTAGGTGTTGTTGAAGTCGTAGTTCGTCACGAAGCGGGCGCCGGCCGCATGACGTTCCCGGATGGACGCCTTGTCGCGATAGAACTCGCGGAGCAGGTCGAGGACCTCTGCGGCTTTCACGCGCTTTGCTTTTCCTTGCAGGTGATGCAGACGCGGGTCCAGGGAATCGCGTTCAGCCGCGCCGGCGCGATCGGTTCGCCGCAGTCGCGGCACACCCCATAGGTCCCCTTCTCAATCCGCCAGAGCGCTTCTTCGATGGCCTGCAGGATCTTCGCGTCTGTCTGTTTGAGCTTGAGCTGAATATGGACTTCGTTGTTGCCGCTCGCCTGATCGGCCAGATCCCCCTGGCGCGAGTTCACGTCCATCGACGCCTGCAGCGGCTTCACGCCGCCGCCCGCCGCCAGGATCTCGCCGCGCTTGCGGAGCAGCGCGTCCTTGTAGACCGACGTATCCATGTGCCGCCTTTCCCCCAGGGAGCACGCACGGCGCGCCCGGTGAGCACGTCGTGAATGACCGATCATAACAGAGTCAAGGAGGAGGGGGCGACGGGCGAGGGGCGAGGGGCGAGAAACGACGGGCGAGAGGCGGGAAGGTTGGGACAGCGTGCAGCAACGACCCGATGCACATGATGCACGCGGTCTACGAACGCCGTGAGCCTTGAACCATCAGTCGTGAGCCGTCAGCCATCAGCCATCAGCCATCAGCCATAAGTCCTGAGTCCTGAGTCCTGAGTCCTGAGTCCTGAGTCCTGAGCCCTGAGCCCTGAGCCCTGCCTCACTCGGCGCGCAATGCGCCGAGCGGCTTCTTTCTCAACACATCGTAGCTGGCGATCACGCCGACCGACCCGACGAGCACCGTCGTGATCGCCGCACCGATCGACGCCAGCAGCGGATTGGGCCGCCAGGGGATGTCGAGCACGTGGCGCGAGACGCCCCACGTCAGCGCCAGGGCGCCGGCGCCGCCGACCACGCCAGCGAGCAATCCAAGCACGCCGTACTCGACCGCGAGCATCGCCGCGAGCATGCGGGTGTTCGCGCCCAGGGTGCGCAGGATCGCCGCTTCGTACACGCGCTGGAACTTGGTCATCGCGACCGCGCCGACGAGAATCAGGACGCCGCTCAGCAGCGCAATCCCGCCGACGATCGAGATGGCGAGCGTCAGGTTCCGGACCGCGCCGCTCAGCGTCGCGAGCACCTCGCGCACGTCGATCGCCGACACGTTGGGAAAGCGGGCGACGAGATCGCGCTGAAAGCGGCCACGCTCGGTCGGATCCTCCGGCGCGCGCAGGATGCCGATCCACGTCTGCGGGGCGTGCGCGAACGGCCCCGGGCGGAAGACGAACATGAACCCGCCGGCGCGCGCGTCCTCCCACTCCACTTCACGCACGCTGGTGACCCGGGCCTCGAGCCTGCGCCCGAGGACGTCGAATCGGACGATGTCGCCGACGTTGATCCGGAAGCGCTGGTGAATGCTGCGCTCCACCGAGACCTCGACCGGACTGGCGCGCTCGTCGAGCGGCGGCTGCCCCGTCCAGAACGCGCCGTCGATCACCTTCTCGTTCGGCTCGAGGCGATCGCGATAGGTAATCACGTATTCGCGCGCCAGCGCTCCCTGCCGCCGCACATCGTCGAACGACTCGAGCGTGGTCTCGCGGCCGCGCACGCCGGTCACGCGCGCGCGAAGGACGGGAATCAGGCGAGGCGGCGCCGACGCCGGCGCCTTGCGCGCCTCGAGGAACGCGCGGACCTGGTCGACCTGGTCGGGCAGGATTTCCATCAGGACCATGTCTGCGCCGCTCGACGACAATTCGAGCGAGAACTGCTCGAGCAGATTCGCCTGCAGCGCGCGGACGCCAATGACGAAGAAGCTGCCGAGGCCGACGGCGAGCAGGATGACGCGCGTCTGGTTGCCCGGACGCCCGAGGCTGAGGACGGCATGGCGGAGCGGAAAGGCGCGCGCCCGGGCCAACGGCCGCACCGCGTAGACGATCGCGGTGCTGGACAGGTGAAGGACGAACGCCACCGTCGCGAAGCCGATGCAGACGACGAGGCCGACGCGCAACGACGCCGCCTGCCAGCTCGCAATCGCGACGAGCGCGGCGCTCACGCCGCCGGCAACCGCCACCTGCAGCCAGTCCACGGCGGCCAGCCGCGTGCGCGTTCCGGCCATCGTCCACCACGGCGGCAACACCGCCTGCGGCGCGAGCCCGCTGGCGGCCCCGCCGCGCAGCAGCAGCAGCGGCTTCACCCGCCGCACTTCGAGGAGCGGCACCAGGGAGAACAACAGCGACACCAGCATGCCGACGCTGACGCCCTGCCAGATCGCCGAAGCGGTCAGCGTCGTGCGCGCCGTGCCGAGCGTCGCCGCCACCGATGCCGGAATGGCCGCCAGGCCCGCACGCGCCAGCACGATGCCGAGCGCGCCGCCGGCGAGGCCGAGGAGCACGACCTGCAGGACGTAGGCGGACAGCACCTGACGGGTCGTCGCGCCCACGCACTTCAGGATGGCGACGCTGCGGATCTTCTGCCGGACGAACACCCGCGTCACGCTCCACACGCCGATGCCGCCGAGCACCAGGATCACGAATCCGACCAGGCTCAAATAGTTTTCGGCGCGCACCAGGTCGTCGCCGATCTGATCTTCCGTCGATCGGAACGACCGCACGGTGACGAACCGATTGCCGAAGCGCTGCCGGAGATCGCGGGTCAGAGGCTGCACGGCGCTCTCGGACACCTTCAGCAGGATCTCGTAGCGCGCCCGGCTGCCGAACGTCAGCAGTCCCGTCGATCGAAGATCGTCGAGATCGATCAGGACGCGCGATCCGAACGAGAAGGCGCCGGCGCGGCGGCCCGGCTCCTGCGAGATGACGCCGCGGATGGTGAAGGGCGTGCCGCCGACCATCAGCCGGTCGCCGACGGCGAGGCCGAGCTGCGCGAGCAGCTCCGGCCGGACGAGCACGCCGCGGTTGCCCAGGCGATCGTGCGTGAACGTCGAGCCATCCTGCAGCACGACCCGGCCATACAGCGGAAACCCCGCCTGCACGCCGCGCAGTTCCACCATCTTCGCGGTGGCCGCTCCCCTGCCTTCTTCGGGCCGCACCATGGTCGCGACTTCGACGGCGTCCTGCCGCGCCTCGACCGGCGCCTCGGACAGCCGCCGATCGATGGCCGCGCGCAAGTCGTCGGTCCATGGCCGGTTCGTCGCGATCGCGACGTCGCCGGCAATCAGCGCGCGGGCTTCTCCCGCCAGATCGGTGCGCACGTTCTGGATCATCGACCGCAGCGCGACGATCGCGCCGACGCCAATCGCGACGCAGACGAAGAAGAAGAGGAGGCGGCGCCACGAGGCGCGAATCTCGCGCGCCGCCATCAGCAGGACGAATCTCATGACGAGGCCGCCGCGCGCGCTTCCGTGACGCCGGCGATCCGTCCATCGCGCAGCGCGATCGTGACGTCGGCGCGCTGCGCCAGTTCGGCGTCGTGTGTCACCAGCACGACCGTCGTGCCGCGGCGGCGGTTCACGTCGATCAGCAGGTCGATCACCTGGTGCCCCGTCGCGCTGTCGAGATTGCCGGTCGGCTCGTCGGCGAGCAGAATCGGCGGATCGTTCGCAAGCGCCCGTGCGATGGCGACACGCTGCTGCTCTCCACCGGAGAGCTGCGATGGATAGTGATGACGGCGCGGCGCCAGCCCTACTTCGGCGAGGAGCGCGTCGGCGCGCCGCCCGGCGTCAGCCGCGCCGGCAATCTCGAGCGGCACCCGCACGTTCTCGATCGCGGTCAGCGATGGCAGGAGATGGAAGAACTGGAACACGAAGCCGATGCGCCGGCCGCGGAAGCGCGCCAGCGCATCTTCTGACATCGCGGTGATGTCGGCGCCGTCGATGAGGATGCGGCCCGTGGACGGGGCGTCGAGTCCGGCCAGCAGTCCGAGCAGCGTCGACTTGCCGCTGCCCGAGGGACCGGTGATGGCCGCGACCCGCGAGGATTCGATGACGAGATCGAGCGGGTGCAGGATCGTCAGCATCGTGTCGCCGCTCGGGACGGTGCGGGAGACGCCCTGGAGCTCGATCATGAGGCGTTGGCCGCGTCGACCATCGGCCGCAACGCGTGCCACATCGTCTCGGCGACGACCTGCGAACCTTCCGGGTTGGGATGAATGCCGTCCGCCTGATTGAGTGACGAAATGCCCGCCACCTTGTCGAGCATGAACGGCACCAGCGTGACGCGATACTGCCGCGCCAGATCGCGATACACCTGCCGGAACGACGCGGCGTACTCCTGGCCGTAGTTCGGCGGCGCTTCCATGCCGGCCAGCAGCACGCCGATGTTCCGTGCCTGCGCCGCCTCGATGATGGCCGCGAGGTTCTTTTTCATCTGATCCACCGGAAGGCCCCGCAGCCCGTCGTTCGCGCCGAGCTCGAGGATCAGCAGCCGCACGTTCTGCTGTTGCAGCGCCCACTCGAGTCGCGCGCGGCCGGCACTCGACGTGTCGCCCGACACACCGGCATTGACCACTTCCCAGCCGTAGCCGTCCGCATCGAGCTTGTGCTGGAGCAGCGCGGGATACGCCTGCGATTCGAGCAACCCGTAACCTGCGGTGAGGCTGTCGCCGAGCGCGACGATCTTCGGACGCCCCGAATCGTCGGGCGCAGCCGGCGCAGGCGCGGTCGATTCCGGGCGCGTGGACGTGGAGGTCTGCGCTGGCGGCGTGCCGCGGCTGCAGGCACCGGCCATCGCGAGGACGGCCAGGCCCGCCGCGAAAAAACGACGCATGCGCATCTATCGTTATTATAGGACTGCGGTTTAGAGGCTGAGGTTCCGCGGCAACGAACATGGCGCGTGGATTCGAATCCAAGAACGTCGAGTTTCAGCAGGAGGAAGCGCAGCGCGGGCGAACGGTGAAGCCGGCGCTCACGCCCGAAGAGAAAGCGCGCGCCGAGCAGCGGCAGCGGCTCGAGCTCGCCCGGGCGCGCGCCAGCGACGATCTCAGCCGCGCGAAAGTCGCGGCGCATCGCCGCATGCTCGAGCAGGCCATTGCCGCGCTGGACGCCGAGCTCGACAAGTTGTCCTGACGGGCGACGGGCGAAG
>JABFWM010000226.1 GCA_013362195.1 Acidobacteriota bacterium | reverse complement strand
GACGCGGATTTCCGCGCGGTCGCCGGCCGCGTGCTCTCACGCGCCGGCTATCACGTGACGACGGCGGCGCACGCGGGCCACGCCCTCATTGCGTGCATCCAGGCGCCGGATCTGAACGTGCTCGTGATCAACGAACGCGGCGCGGACGGCGACGCGATGGACGTGGCGCGGCGGCTGCGGCGCTACAGCCGCGCCTTGCGCGTGGTGAGCCTGCGCGATCGTCCCGGCCCGAGCCGCGCGGATGCGGCAATTGTGCGCCCCTTCACCGCGGACGATCTGCTCGCGGCCATCGAGGCGGCCTGTCGTCAGCCTACTTCGTCGGCATCCTGAAGAGATCGTTCTCGATCGGCACGTTGAACTCGATCGTCGACACCGTGACCTGCGAAACGGGCCGTCCGTCGACGAGGTTCTTGATGGTGTAGGGCACCATCACCCCGTCCACGTTCCGAAAATCCCCGAATTCGATCGTCGCCGTCGCCGTCTGTCCGTTGGGCCCGTTCAGCGTGGACGTGATCTTCCGTTCGATCCCGGTGTCGGCGTCCAGGAAATAGTGCTGAACGGCGCCGCCCTTCCGCGTGATCTTGAGGTGATACACCGCGCGGCCCTCGTCGCTTTCCCTGCCGACGAGCTCCACGGTCGCGCCCTTGTTCTTATAGTCGAACAGCACGCTGTCGAACTCCGACTGCGCCTTCGCAAGCTCCGCCGGAGGGCCCTTCATCTCCTGAGGACCGGGGGCGCCGGGCGGCATCACCCAGAAGCGCGTGCCGTCGAAGGCCTGGACCGCTTTCTCTCCGTTCGACGACATCTCCTGGCGCGACAGGTTCGGACGCTTCGTCCACGCGATGAGATCGATCGTGCGTCCGCCGGCGTTGATCGTGCCGGTCATCTTCATCGATTCGATGCTCTTCCACTTCTCCGCCCCGCCCCGCGAGGCGATGTTCTTCGCCACGATCTCGTCGACGGTCTGGGCCGCGAGAGCGGAGGCGGTCAGCGCGATGAGGGCAGCGACGCACAGGACGCGCGCGCGATCAGACATGAGGGAATCTTAACAGGGAAGGGCGGGGTGAACCGGTGAAAGACGCAAGGCGGACGACGGGAGTACTGGGGAACGTACTTCCGCCTTCCCCTTCCGTCTTCCGCCTCTTGGGAGTTCGCCTACACTCGGCGACGTGCAATCAGCCGATACAGCAGCAGCAGCACAATGGCGCCGACGATTGACATCAGCCAACCGGCGCCCTGGCTCGGACCGTAGAAACCCATGGCGCGCCCGATGAACCCGCCCAGCAACGCACCCGCGATGCCCAGCAGGATCGTGACGATGAACCCGCCGGGGTCACGTCCGGGCATCAGCAGCTTGGCGATGATCCCCACGACGAGACCGAACACTATCCACGACAGAATGCCCATCAGTTCCTCCTCATTCCCCGTGCGCGCGTGATTGCAAGCCGATTGCCGGAACACGGCTCCTGGTTGAACGCCGCGAAGTTCGCGGATGAGGATGATGGATCAGATGAGACGTCGCAGCAAATTCCGCTGCAGTGACCCGACACGGGCGTCGCAACTCACGACAAGCCGCCCGAGCCCTGCAACTCGATCGGGTCAGGCGCGACGGGCGGCGCGGGCGGCGCGGCGCGAGACCTGACGGTGAGTCCGCGGCGTGTTCCGCGCGCCGCGGTCGAGGCGGACCGGCGCGGGCGGCTGCTGCACTTCCTGCGGCGTTTCCCTGGGCGCCGCCACCGCCGCGGGCGCGGCTGCAGGCGCCGGGACGCCGGCTTCGTGCTCAGACAGCAACGCGAGCATCGGGCTGCGCCCTGCGAGTACCAGCCCCAACGCGTGATACGCGGCGATCGCCAGGACCGGCCACAGCAGCCGCGAACCCGCGGCGGCAAAGCCAAAGCCGAGCGCGCCGGCGACGAGCAGATCGAACGTCGCCGCGATCGCCCGCGTCCGCACGCTCGACGCCTGCACCGCGGCGGCCGTTGAGCTCTGGCGCGACGAGGCGGGCGCGACGGGCACCGCGGTGGGAATTTCGGTGGCCTCCGACTCCTTCATCGGGTGCGCTTCCTCCACACGCTTCACGACGAGATCGGGATCGAGCCCGACCGCGGCGGCGTACGAACGGGTGAACGCGCGTCGGAAAATGCCGCCCGGCCATCGCGACAGATCGTCTGCCTCGAGGCCTTCCAGCAGGCTCACCGACAGCTTGGTTTGTTCAGAGATCTGAGTGAGGGTGACGCCGCGCCGCTCGCGTTCGCGGCGGAGCCAGCTTCCGAGTGTGATCGCGTCGGCCATCAGTTTGTTCTAGGAAACACCTCGCACGAATCACAGGGCCGCGGCTGAGTATGTGACACTCGGATCCCATCCGCAAGCACAACAGCGGTGATGGAGACACGAAACGGCCACAGGCATCACCGTACGCAGGGCGGATCGTTCGACCCGAACGACACGCTACAGCGGCAAACGCGGCGCGACCCCTTCGTGTGTCAGCAGCCACTGCTTGCGCTCGATGCCGCCGCCGTAGCCGGTGAGACTTCCGTCGGCGCCGACGACGCGATGGCACGGGACGATCACCGCCACCGGATTCGCGCCGTTCGCAGCGCCGACCGCCCGCACCGCACGCGGCTCACCGATCTGACGCGCGAGATCCGCATACGACATCGTGGTGCCGGGCGAAATGCCGCGCAGCGCCTCCCACACCTTGCGTTGAAACGGCGTGCCGTTCAGTTCGCAGGGCACCTGGGCCGGCGCCGCGTAGTCGCCCTCGAAATATCGCTGCAGCACCGCGCGTACATCGGACAGTTCTCCGCGCGAGCGCGGCTCCTTCGGATACCAGCGCTCCAGCCACGCGTCGACCTGGGTGGGATGCGGTCCGAAGTGCACGAGGCACACTCGGCCCTTGTGTGCGGCAAGCGTCTGAGTCCCGATCGGCGACCACTCGGCCTCGTCGACGATGACCATGGCAGGAACGCTGCGATTGTACTCCCGCCGTGGCCGCAGCGATGACGTTTCTCATTAGTCTTCCCCGGGGAAGACTCTCTTGCGCGCGCGACCCGGCTCGGCGCGGAGGCCTGTCGCTACTTGACGACGATCGACGTCGCCGCGCGCCGGCCCGATCCGTCCGTCGCTTCGATCTCGTGTCGGCCGACCGCGAGCGGCCATTCGGCTGCATGCTCCGACGATGCCGACGCGACTTCGCGTCCGTCAATCGTCCACGACACGCGCGTCGGCGTCGGCGCGACGACGCGAAGCGGCAGCGTCTGGAACTCGCGGCGCAATGTCGGATCGATGCTGTAGATCGCGCCGGGGGGCGGATTGACGATGCGCAACGCGTGGTGAGTCGCTCGTTCCGAGTCGGTGAGACCGAATCGCCGCGCGCCAGCCGTCAATCGATCGTCTCGAATGCCCGCGTCCGTCTGCGCGCGAAGGGACTCGGGACGTGCGAGGAGAGACTGCTGCGCCCAGGCCCGGTACTCGGGCGGATAGATTGTCAGCACGCCTTCATCGGACGAATGGTGCCACGCACACGGCAGCGCATCGTCATCCGTGCGCACCCACTCTGTCGTGCGCGTCGGGCACCAGGGGTTCGCACGCAGGCCGGACAGCGCGCAGATGATCGCCTGATGGAGACCGCCGGGAGGCGCAACGATCGGCCGCGTGCCCGGTTCGATCGAGCCGGCGACGCGCTGCTCCGCTGCCAGCATCACGGCGTGAAAAATCGGACCGGCGCCCGTCACGCCGGAGGAATCGCGCAATGGGCGCCGATCGAAGTTGCCGACCCAGACGCCCACAGTGACGGCGCGCGTGTAGCCGATCGTCCAGTTGTCGTGGTAGGCCTGCGACGTCCCCGTCTTGACCGCGACCGCGAATGGAAACTCCAGGCTGCCGCCGCGGCCGAAGATGAACGCGCGGGCCTCGGGATCGCTGAGGACGTCGGTGATCCAGAACGCGGTGCGCGGGCTGACGAGCGTGTGCGAAGCGGCCTCGGCGCCGCGGACGGACACCGGTGCGCGCCATTCACCGCCGCGCGCGAACGCCGCATAGGCGGCGACGAGTTGATCGAGCCGCACTTCGGCGTTGCCGAGCGTGAGGCCGACGCCGTAATAGGACGCGCTGCGATCGAACGACTGCACACCAGCCCGCGACAGGAAGCGGAGGAGCGCGCTGACCCCGAGGTCCGCCGCGAGCGCCACCGCCGGCACGTTCTCCGAACCGGCGAGGGCGCGGCGCGCGAGCATCGGACCGCGATACACGCCATCATAGTTCCGCGGACTGTAGAGCACACCCGGCTCCGCCGTCGCGAAATGCGACGGCACGTCGGGCAGCACCGTCGACGGCGCCCGGCCTTGTTCGAACGCGAGCGCGTACGTGAACGGCTTGAGCGCGGACCCGGGCTGCCGCGGCACCAGCGGACCGTTGATCGTCCCGCCGTGATCCGCGTCGAAGTAATCGCCGGATCCCTCCCACGCGATCCATTCGCCGCGGGCATTGTCGAGGACCACGACGGCGACATTGGCCGCGCCGTGGGCGCGCAGATCCTCGCGGTGGCTCTCGATGATGCCGTCGACCTCGCGCTGCAGCGGCAGATCGAGCGTGGTCTCGAGCCGTGACGGCCGTACGGCGCCGACCGTCTCGAGCGCCATCTCGACGAAGTGCGGCGCCGCAAACGGCGCGCGGCGCTGATCGAGCGCCAGGCGTTCGGCAAGCGCGTCGCGGAGCTGGTCGTCGCTGAGCGCGTCGCTCGCACGCATCCGGCGCAGGATCGCGCGTTGCCGCGCCCGCGCTGCGGTGACGTTCCGCCATGGATTGAACGTCGACGGACGCTGCGGCAACCCGGCGAGAAAGGCCGCCTGCGCCGGGGTCAGCATCGACGGCTCGACGCCGAAGTACAGGCGGCTCGCGCGCGCCGCCCCCGACGTCTGGTTTCCGTAGGACGCGAGGTTCAGATACAGCGCAAGGATGTCGCGCTTCGACAGCCGGTGCTCGAGCCGGAGGGCGAGGACGGCTTCGCGTACCTTCGCGCGCAGTCCTCGCGTCCTCAGGCCGTCGCGCCGCTGGATCAGGAGCTTCGCCGTCTGCTGGGTGATCGTCGATCCGCCTTCGACAACCTGCCGCTCCGCCACGTTACGGCGCAGGGCGCGCAGCAGGGCTGCGGGATCGATGCCGGGATGGCTGTAGAACCGGCGGTCCTCGGCGGCCAGCGTCGCGTTGACGAGGGCCGGCGGCAGGTGCGCGGCGTCGATGCGCTCGAGCCGCACGCCCGTCGCCGACAGGGCCTCGTACAACGGCTCTCCGTTGCGATCCACCACCATCGTGGACGGCGCGTCGGCGTTCACGAGCAGCGACGGGTCGAACGGCCCGCAGCGCACCCAGACGAGCGCGGCGGCAAGCACGACGAGCGCGAGCGCGGGCGTCCGCCAGAAGGCGGCGGTCTTCCGCCTAAAGGCGGAAGCTACGGAGATTCCTGATATCCGCATTCCTGTAGCTTCCGCCTTTAGGCGGAAGCACCTCATCGCTGCACGTCGACGATGGCCGTGGCCGTACGGCCGAACACTTCCGGCTCGTACATTTCCTCCGCGTGCGCCGGCGCCGTCCGGAACGTCCCCGACGTCGTCGCGCGGACGACGTACGAGAACTCGTGGTGTCCCTCGCTGAGCCGGGTGGCAAACAGCTGGATGCGATCGTCATGGCGCTCGACGTGATCGAACCGGCTGCTCTGCCACCACTCGGACCAGTCGTCCTGCACGTCCTCTTGCCGGTCGCCGTGATCCTCGCGGTCCGCGTTCGCGAGCGCCGCCGACGACGACGCGAACCACGACTCGACCGCTTCGAACCCGGCCGGCAGCGGATCGGTGACCGCGACGTACCGCCGCTCCTTCGTGAGCTGGAGCGCCAGCGTGACACGAACGAGATCGCCGGCCTTGTAGGTCTGCGACGGCGGCTTGCTGCCGTTCTCGACGTAGGGCGCGTAGCTGCGCGTGATGCGGATGCCCTGGTCGAGCCCCTCCTGGTAGAGCCGATCTTCGGCGTAGCGCAGCCGTGCGCTGTAGAACAACCTCCCGGATCCGTCCCGGCTGAACGTGAGCGGCTGCTCCGCCGCGGTCTTCCCCGCCAGCAGCTTCGCCATGGGAATGTCCGTCGTCCTGGAGCTGGTGGAACGGCCCTGGAACCGTTCGCGCGCAAGCGCCGCGTCGCCCCGCGTGACGGTGGCGGTGAAATCCGGCGTGGTGGATTCGAAGCGACGGTAGTATGCGACCAGCGCTTCGAGCGCCGTCGCATTCTCCTGGGTGTTCCCCCATCGTCCTTTCTCGCGCGCCTGCATCATCCAGCGGACCAGAGAGGTGTACGGCGCGTCGGCCTGCCCCGCCTTCACGAGCGAGTTGAGGACGATCGCCGTCGATCGCACGTTGGAGCTCCAGAACCACAGCAGATAGGGATCGCTGAGCTCCTCGACGTGCGCCGTAGCGGCCTCCACCAGAATGGCATTCGACATCCGACGGCGGAGATCGGCAACGCGCGGACCCGCTGTCTCGCCTTTTGCGATCAGCGCGACGT
>JABFWM010000120.1 GCA_013362195.1 Acidobacteriota bacterium | reverse complement strand
GCGGCACCTTCGCTCCGACGTGGTACGACACGCCCGCCGCCGGCTTGCCGCACCCGAAAAAGGGCAGCGCGAAGGCTACCGGGCTCGCCGACAAGCGACGACACTTCGTACGCGAGCACGTGGAGGCGTGCAAGCCGCTTCGTGACGTGGACGTCTTGCTGACCCACGAAGCGGCCAGCCCCTTTCGTCCGTTCCCCGGCGGACGCGGGCCGGACGCCGGGAAGGGCCAGATCAACGAGGTGCTTCGGGCCATGCAGCCGCGGCTGCACCTGTTCGGGCATCATCATCGGTTCAGCGAGCAGGAGCGCGAGGGCGTGCGGTCGGTCGGCCTGGACCTCGCGTCGCGCTCGTATCTGCTCGTCGACGCGCGCACCCTCGAGTACGAACTTCATGGCACTGCCTGACTTTCTCGGCGAACTGGACACCCGCGTGCTCGTCTGCGACGGCGCGATGGGCACGATGCTCTACGGGCGCGGGATCTTTCTGAACCGTTCGTTCGACGAGCTGAATCTCACGCAGCCGGACCTGGTCGCCGAGGTGCACCAGGCCTACGCGCGGGCGGGAGCGGACGTCATCGAAACGAACACCTTCGGGGCCAACCGGGTCAAGCTCGCCGCGTTCGGCCTCGCCGAGCGGGTCCATGCGATCAACGCCCAGGGCGCGAAGATCGCGCGGCATGCCGCGCGCGAGAACGCCTACGTCGCGGGCGCGATCGGCCCGCTCGGTATCCGCATCGAGCCGTGGGGCAAGACCGGCGTCGACGAAGCAGAAGACATCTTCCGCGAGCAGGCGCGCGCGCTCGTCGAGGGCGGCGTCGACCTGTTCGTCCTCGAGACGTTCCGCGATGCGAACGAGATCGGCGCGGCGATTCGCGCGGTGCGCAGCGTGTGCGCGCTGCCGATCGTCGCCCAGATGACGACCGAGGAGGACGGCAACAGCCTCGACGGCGTGGCCCCCGAAACCTTCGTCCCCGACCTCGAACACGCCGGCGCGGACGTCGTCGGCCTGAACTGCAGCGTCGGACCGGCGGCGATGCTCGAGACGATCGAGCGCATGGCGCACGTGGCGCACGTGAAGCTCTCGGCGCAGCCGAACGCGGGGCGTCCGCGCGAGATCGAAGGCCGCAACCTCTATCTCTGTTCGCCGGAGTACATGGCGTCGTACGCGCGGCGCTTCATCGCGAGCGGCGTGCGCCTCGTCGGCGGCTGCTGCGGGACGACGCCGGACCACATCCGCCAGATCAAGATCGCGGTCCGCGCGCTCGCGCCGGCGGCGGTCCGGCAGAAGCCGGGCGCGGCGGCGCGGCAGACCCGCGAGGTGCGCGTCGCGACGGTGCCGCGGGCGCAGAAATCGCGGATGGCGAATACGCTCGAGCGGGGCGGCTTTCCCATCAGCGTCGAACTGGTGCCGCCGCGCGGCTATCAGTCCGACGCGCTCGTCGAACAGGCGCGGCAGCTGAAGATCCGCGGCATCGATCTCGTCAACATCCCCGACGGCCCGCGCGCGAGCGCGCGCATGAGTGCGCTCGCCGCGGCGCTCCTCGTCCAGCAGCAGGCCGGCGTCGAGACCATCCTTCATTACGCGTGCCGCGATCGCAATCTCCTCGGCATGCAGTCGGATCTGCTCGGCGCGCACTCGATGGGCGTGCGCAACGTGCTGCTCGTCACCGGCGATCCGCCGCGGATCGGCGATTACCCGGATGCCACGGCGGTGTTCGACGTCGATTCGATCGGGCTCACGAACGTCGTGGCCCAGCTCAATCGCGGCCTCGACATTGGCGGACAGCCCATCGGGCAGCCCACCGCGTTTCACATCGGCGTCGCGGTCAACCCTGCCGCCTTCAACCTCGACGAGGAGCTGCGACGGTTTGCGTACAAAGTCGAAGCGGGCGCGGAGTTCGCGATGACGCAGCCGGTGTTCGATCTGACGGAGTTTCGCGCCTTCGTCCAGCGCCTCGGGCCGCACCGGATTCCGATCCTCGCCGCCATCGTGCCGCTCGAGAGCCTGCGGCACGCCGAGTACATGGCGAACGAAGTCCCGGGTGTCCGCGTGCCCGATGCCGTGATCGCGCGGATGAGGCGGGCCGACGCAGACGGACGCGCCGCTGAAGAAGGGCTGGCGATCGCCCGGGAAATTGCCGGCGACCTGCGATCGTTGGTACAAGGCGTGCAAATTTCTGCAACGCCGAAGGCCATTCACGTGGCGCTCGGAGTTATTGACGCGCTGGGCGCGTGATATAGTCGCCTTCCTGCGATGGCCTTATTCGATCGGAAGACAGACGAAGAGAATGTGACGGGCGACGCGGCGACGCGGGCCCTGTCCGTTGCGGCCGTTGAAAATGATTTCGTCGAGGGGGTCTACGACAAGCTCGCCAAAGTCTACGACCTCATTTTCGGTCCCACGCTGCACCCTGGACGGCTCGCCGCCATCCAGCGGATGAACATTCAGCCCGGCGAGCGCGTGCTCGAGGTCGGCGTTGGCACCGGGATCAACCTGTCGCTCTATCCGCGCGAAGCCGTCGTCACCGGGATCGACTTCTCCTCGTCGATGCTGGAGAAGGCGCGCGAGCGCGCCGCGCGCCCCGATGCGCCGCCGGTCAGGCTGCTGCAGATGGACGCCGCGGATCTGAAGTTCGCCGACGACTCGTTCGACATCGTCTACGCGCCGTACCTGATCAGCGTGGTTCCGGATCCGGTGAAGGTCGCCCGGGAGATGCGGCGGGTCTGCCGGCCGGGCGGCCGGATCATCTTTCTGAACCACTTCCTCAGCCCGAATCCAGTGCTCTCCCGCATCGAGCGCCTCATCTCTCCCTTCACCATTCACATCGGCTTCAAGTCGGATCTCGATCTGCCCGCGTTTGTCGCCCAGGCCGATCTCGAGCCGCTGTCGATTGAAAAGGTGAACGTGCCGAAGATCTGGTCGCTCGTCACCTGCGTCAAATAGCCAGCCGTCTGCGGTAGGCAGTCAGCACGGACGACCGCCTCCTGCTTACCTGCTTGCTCCAAAGGGACGCTCCAGTGATTCCGACTGTGGCGTGAACAGCTCGGCGCCGTCGCTCGTGACGCGCAGATCGTCCTCGAGCCGGACGCCGAACTCGCCGCGGATGTAGATGCCCGGTTCGTCGCTGAACACCATCCCCGGCTGCAGCGTCAGCGCCTTCTCCCAGCCGAACATGTTGTTCTTCACGAGATACGGCCACTCGTGGCCGTCCATGCCCATGCCGTGGCCGAGGCGATGGGAGAAGAATGTGTAGCCGGGGCCGTAGCCGGCGTCGACGATGACCTTGCGCGCGACGGCGTCGAGCCGCTCGAGCGGAACGCCGGGGCGCGCCGCCTGCAGGGCCGCGGTCTGCGCCCGCTTGACGATGTCGAACACCGCATGCATCTTGTCGGTCGCGCGTCCCAGGACGAACGTGCGCGTGATGTCGGACTGGTAGCCCTCGACGGTGCACCCGTCGTCGACCATGATGATCGTGCCTTCCTTGATCGTCTGCGGCTGAATCGACCCGTGCGGCAGCGCCGTATAAGGGCCGACCTGGACGCTGGCGTAACCCGGGAAGCCGACACGACGATAGGCCTGCGCGATCAGGCCGGACACGGTGTTCTGCGTCATGCCCGGTGCGAGCGCGCGGAACACCGCGTCGTAGACCTTCAGCGTCGCCTGCGACGCCAGCCGCATCAGCGCGATCTCGTGCTCGTCCTTGATCATCCGGCAGCCGGCCGTCACCGGGGTGCCGCTGACGATCGTCACCTGCGGCGCGGCCTGCGCGACGCCGTCGGCAAACACGAACCTGACGGTTTCCTCGACTCCCAGGCGTCCCGAGGCAATGCCGCGATCCTTCAATCCCTGACCGAGCCGTTCGTACGGGCTCTCGTCCTCCTGCCACGTCCGGATATCCGCCTTGTCGCCCGCGAACGGCCCCATCGCGATCAGCTCCTCGGCGCGTTCTTCCTCGAACGCCGGACAGACGAAGAACGGATCGCCCTTCACGGGAATGACGACCGCGAACAGGCGCTCGCTGCCTCCCCAGCGCATGTTCGTGAAGTAGGCCATCGAGGTGCCGCCGGAGAGCATCAGCGCGTCGATCTTCGCCTCGCGCATCAGGACCTTCGCCCGCTCGATGCGCGCCAGCCGCTCCTCGTTGGTGATCGGCGTCGCCTGATCGCGCATCGACCCGAGCGCTGCGATCGACGGCGGCAGTGGGCCGATGTCGGCTGACTCGCTCTGGCCGCGCTGCGGTTCGCGGGCGAGCGTCCGCGGCGCGCGGCTGATGACGGCCGTCGCCATCGAGGACCACAGGAACGATCGGCGCGTGAACATGCGGCTCCTTGTGAAGTGTGAATACCGTTGTATCACGAGGACTCACGTGCGACCGCCGGAGCGCTCACGAGCGCCGGAACGGGTCAGACGTGGCCGGCGATCATTTCCGCGATCACGTGCGCGCCGTCGGTGCGGGGATGCTCGGGCGGATCGGGCAGCGCGAGCACGGTGTCGATCGCAGCGCGCCAGCGGCCGGCGAGCAGCTGATCCTGGCTCAGATACGCGGACCGCAGGTATCGCGGCATCTCGCGCACGAGGACGTCGTACTCCGCGAAGCGGCCCCGCGACGTATAGACGATGGCGGTGTCGTTCGCGATGCACTCCGAGATGATGCCGTAGCCCGGCTTGGTGACGACGACGTCGACGGCGTGCACGAGATCCTCGTAGCGCAATCCGCGATCGTAGATGTCGGCCTCGTCGACGTAGTGGAGGCCGCGGCCGAACGTCCGGCCCTCTTCCCGGCCCGTGATCACGACGTCGCACTCGTGCAGGCAGTCGAGCGACGAGAGGTCGAGATCGTTCACGCCGAAGCCGCCGAACGACGACAGCGCCAGCCGGCGCTGCTGCGGAAGCCGCAGGCAGTCCCGCGTTTCCTCGCGGGCGTGCGTGGCGTGCCGCGCCACGAACGGCACGTCCGTGATGGTGTCGCGGCTGAAGGTGGCAAAGCCGCCGTGCATCGGCAGCCGCCAGGCGCCTTCGGCATGGCGATACGCCGCCTCGATCGCCGGCAGCAGGTGCGGCGCGAGACCGAGGTGCTCGCGATATCCCTGGTAGATCCAGTCCCACGTGAAGTTGGAGACGACCACCGACGGAATGCCGGCGACGGCCGCGGCCGCGCACGCCAGCGGCGGCGCATCGGCGAGCACCAGCGCGACGTCATGGTCGTAGAGCGTCGCCGCTTCACGCGACGCCCGCTCGTCGAGCGTGCGATGGAAGTCGCGCGCCTGCTCGATGGTCGCGCGCGCGTCCAGGCGGAGGCCGTCTATCTGGACGACGCCGGTGTCGCATGGCGCCGCGTCCAGCGTGACGGGCGGAGCGACCGTCCGTTCCAGCAGCCATGGCGCGGCGGCCGTGCGAAGCAGGATCGGGACGCCGGGCAGCCGGAGGCCGAGCGCATTGACGATCTGCACCTGGCGCGAGGCGTGGCCGAAGCCGTGGCCTGAAATGTAGAACGCGACGCCGCGCACGTCAGACGTTCGTGCGGGTCGGTCGATCCGCGGCCGCGGCCGCGGCGGGCGTCTGGCCGCTCGCGGCCGCGCCGCTCGACGCGTCGCTCGCGCCGATCACCTCGGGCAGCGCGTGGCGCAGCACGTCTTCGAGGGTCGCCGCCGGCACGAACGTCATGTCGCGCCGCACTTCCTCGGGCAGCTCGACGAGATCCTGGCTGTTCAGCTGCGGCAGGACGACCGTGTTGAGGCCCTGACGACGCGCCGCGAGCGCCTTCTCGCGGATGCCGCCGACCGGCAGCACCAGTCCCGAGAGCGTGATCTCGCCGGTCATCGCGACGTCGGATCGAACCGTCACGCCCTTCGCCGCCGACACGATCGCCGTCGCCATCGTCACGCCGGCGGACGGCCCGTCTTTCGGAATGGCCCCCGCCGGCACGTGAATGTGGACGTCGTGTTTGGTCAGCATCTCGGGCGCAATCCCCAGCGCCTGTGCCTGCTGGCGGACGTGACTGAGCGCGGCGCGCGCCGATTCCTGCATGACGCTGCCGAGTTGTCCGGTCAGCGTGAGGTGGCCGCCGCCGCCCGGCAGCAGCACCGCTTCGATGTACAGGACGTCGCCGCCGGTCTCGGTCCACGCCAGCCCGGTCGCGACGCCGGGGCGGGACAGCCGGAACGCGCCCTCGGATCGGAAGCGCGCCGGACCGAGATACTCGGGCACGTCCTTCGCGATCGCGCGCGCGACGTGCGACGGATCGGTGGCGACGCGCGCCGCGACCTTTCGCGCGATGGTGCCGATCTGCCGCTCGAGCGTGCGGACGCCCGCCTCACGCGTGTACTCCGCAATCACCCGCCGCAGCGCGTCGTCGTCGATCGTCAGTTGCTCGGAGCGCAGGCCGTGTTCGTCGAGCTGGCGCGGCACGAGGTACATCTTCGCGATGTGGATTTTCTCTTCTTCGGTGTAGCCGCTGAGCGAGATGAGCTCCATGCGATCGAGCAGCGCCGGGTGGATCGTGCCGAGCTGATTGGCGGTCGCGATGAAGAGCACCGGCGACAGGTCGATCGGGATCTCGAGGTAGTGATCGCGGAAGGCGTGGTTCTGGGCCGGATCGAGCACTTCGAGGAGCGCCGCGGCCGGATCGCCCTGCACCCCGACCGAGATCTTGTCGATCTCGTCGAGCATGAGCACGGGATTGGCGGCCCCGGCCGTCTTCAACGCCTGCACGAGGCGGCCGGGCATCGAGCCGATGTAGGTGCGGCGATGCCCGCGGATCTCCGCCTCGTCGCGCACGCCGCCGAGCGAGATGCGCACGAACTTCCGGTTCATCGATCGCGCGATCGATTGTCCGAGCGACGTCTTGCCCACGCCCGGCGGTCCGACGAAGCACAGAATCGGGCCCTTCATCCGGATGGCGCCCGGCGGCGAAGCGGGGGGCGGTGTATCGGCGGTCGCGGCGGGAATCGGCGTGGCGCTGACGATCGTCGGCGGCGCCGGGATCGCATCGGCCTGGCGCTGCCGCAGCTTCTGAACCGCGAGGTACTCGACGATCCGCTCCTTGACCTTGTCGAGATCGTAATGGTCCTCGTCCAGCACGCGCCGGGCTTCGACCGGATCGAGACGATCCTCGGTGCGCCGGTTCCACGGCACCTCGAGGATCCAGTCGATATACGTGCGGATCATCTGGTACTCGGGAGACGCCGCGGTCATCCGCTCGAGCCGCTCCACTTCGCGGTTGGCAATCGCGGCGACGTGCTCGGGCAGGTTCGCGCCGGCGACGCGCTCGCGCAGGTCCTGGATCTCGCCGTCGCCTTCGCCGAGCTCGGTCTGGATCGCCTTGAGCTGCTGGCGCAGCACGTACTGGCGCTGCGCGTCCGTCATCTCCTTTTCGGCCCGCGATTCGATCTGGCCCTTCAGCTCGAGGATGTCGATCTCGCGCGCGAGGGCGCTCGACACCGCCTCCAGCTTCACCGACACACTGGATTCTTCGAGCAGCTTCTGCTTGTCCTCGGCCTTCATGTCGAGCAGGCTGGCGACGACGTAGGCGATCCGCAGCGGATCGTCGAGGCTCGTGACCAGGGTCCGCAGATCCGGCGAGAGGCCGGTCGCGAGCGACAGCGCACGATCGACGAGCTCCTGCAGACGGCGCACCCGCGCGTCGATCTCGAGCGATCGCTCGCTGCTCTCGGGCATCGGCGCGACCGTGGCGGTGATCGCGCTGCGGTCGAGCGCGATCGTCTCGGCGCGCGCGCGAACGACGCCTTCGACGAGGATGCGCATGCCGCCTTGCGCCTTCGCCATCTGGCGGATGATCGCGACGGTGCCGACGCGCTGCAGATCCTCGGGGGTCGGTTCCTCGGTGGTGTCGCTCTTCTGCTGCAGCAGCAGCACCATGCGGTCGCCGGCGAGCGCGCGATTGACGGCTTCGACCGACACGCCGCGGCTGACGCCGAGCGGCGCGACGGTCATCGGCAGCACGACGGCGCCGCGCAGCGGCACCACGGGAAGCTCGGTCGGAAGCGGAGGTGTTTGCGGTGTTTCGGCCACGAGACGTTACCTATCGGCGATGGATCTGCGGTGCCGGACCGTCGGCGACGATCCATGCGGCGCGCGCGGCCAGCCGCGCGACGCGCGCCAGCTTCGCGAAGTCGATCCGCTCGGTGTCGTCCTGCGGCGTGTGATAGTCCGGGTGCAGCCCGGTCGTGAGAAAGATCGCGGGAATGCCGCGTTCGAGAAAGGGCCAGTGATCGGAGCGCTGCAGCAGGTTCTGCGCGCCGCGGTCGTAGTCTTCACGGATCGTGAGGCCGACGGCGCGGTTGGCGTCCAGCACCTCGTCGGCGAGATCGGCCGAGTACGAATAGCCAAGCAGGTGCACGGTGTTGCGGCTCGACTCCGCATCGATTTTCGGCAGCCCGCTGAAGCGCCAGTCCGACGGATCCGGGATGTCTTCGTCACGGCCCACCATGTCCAGATTGAGGTTCGCGATCACGCGGCGCTGCGGCTCCGGCGCGGCGGCGAAGCGTGCCGCGCCGAGCGATCCCTTTTCTTCCCCGTTCCACAGCGCAAAGAGCACGGCCCGCGACGGCCGATCGCCAGCCGCCGCCGCCCGCGCGAGCGCTCCCGCCGCCGCGATGACGGCCGCCGTCCCCGACGCGTTGTCGTCCGCGCCGTTGTAGATGCGCCCGTCCGCATCGACGCCGTCGTGATCGAGGTGCGCGCCGACGACCACCATTTCATGACGGCGGCGCGCGTCGCGTCCTTCGATCAAGCCGAGGACGTTGTGCACGGTCACAGGCTCCGGCGCGAGGCCGGGCACGAACGTCGCGGACAATCGCTGTCGGGCTTCGAGCGCCCGCAGGATCGGCTCAGCCGCCTTGTCGTCGAGGGCGCCCACGGGAGCAGGATGCAAGCGCAGGTCCGCCGTGAGCCGGTACGCCGCCGATCGTACCGACGGCCGGTCGGGCCACACTGACCGCATTTCGGGCATGTAGCCGCGGACGACGATCAATCCCGCGGCGCCATGCGCTTCGGCATCCTTTATCTTCCGTTCGATGCTCGTCAGCTCTGCGCGGTCGTCCTCATTCAGCTTCGCCGCGAGCGCAGCGGGCGCCGCGTCCCGGACGAGGACGATCGCGCCGTGCACGTCCAGTCCCGCGTAATCGTCGTGCTTGGCGGACGCCGCCGTGATGCCGTAGCCGGCAAGCACAACCCGGCCGCTGGCGACGCGATCGCCGGTCTCGGGCAGAGGATAGAAATCCGGGCCCGCGGTGAACGCCGCGACTCGCGAGCCGGCCTCATCCACGATCGTGACCTGCGCGTCGGCGGTGAGCGTCGGCCGGAACAGATCGACGGCCTGGAAGTACGATCCGTCGGCGGCGCCCGGCGGCACCTCGCGCTGCTCGAACGTGCGCGCGATATATTCCTCCGCGGCGCGGTTGCCGGCGTGCCCGACGCCGCGTCCCGCGAAGGCATCGCTCGCGAGCGTCGCCACCATGTCGTGCAGCGCCTCGTTCGACATGGCCTCGACGGCGTGTTCCGCGCCGCTCGGCAGCCGGACCGCTGCCGGACCCGACGCGACGAGCGCGGTCCAGACCACGAGGAGCGCGAGGGTTCGTTTCACGTTCACTGTTTGCCCGGTGTTCCACTACGAGTCTAGCAAACCATTCCCGCCGCCCGATCCGCCCGAACTCTCTCCGTGATCGGCGGTGCACCGGCGGTCGTTACCAGATGCCCGGCACGAGCCGCCATTTCGTCGTGCGCTGATAGTCGCGATAGCGATCCCCGAACGCGTCGACGAGCGATCGCTCTTCGAACGGGATCGCCACGGCGAGATAGGCCGTGCTGACGATGGCGAAGAGCAGCCGGGTGGCGTTCATGTCGGGCGCGCCGAACACGAAAAGCGCCCAGCCGAAATACAGCGGGTGTCGCACGACGCCGTAGACGCCGTCCACTTTCAGGCTGGCGTGCGCCGACGTCCGTCCCGACCGCGCGAGCAGCACGGGACGCACGCCGGCGAGATTGAGGATGTCGATCGCGGACGACCCCGCAAGGGTCAGCGTCACACCGGCCGCCTGCACGGCAAAGCCGATCACCCGAAGGCCGCCACGCAACGCATACACGGTGCCGTCGACGGGCTGCCACGCCAGGCAGACGATCAGGAAGAGCAGGCTGGCCATCCAGGTGAAGGCGGACCGCTCGAGACAGGAAGGGAGTATGCGTGTGACGGCGCGCTTCACTCGCGCCCGCGCGAACAGCGAGTGATGGAGCGCAAACACGGAGAACAGCGCGATGTCGGCGACCGCCGCCGGCAGCGGCGCCGAGCCGTCCGGCGCAGGACGGAAGACAATGCCATATAAATAAAGGAAGACGAAGACGAGGAGCGAGAGCAGGAACAGCGCCGCTCCCGTCCAGGCGAAGACGAGCGCGCCGATGCCGGGTCGTCGCGTCATGATGGGATTATAGGAACATGGGCGTCAACGGCCGGCCGCGGGTGGTCATCTCGGGCATCGGCGTCGTGTCGCCGTACGGCGTCGGACGCGAGCGCTTCTGGTCTCACGTCAGCCGCGGCTGCAGCGCGACGCGGCCAATCACCGACTTCGATGCGTCCCCGTTCCCGTGCACCGTCGCAGCGCCGGTGCCGCCGGTCACGATCGACGATGCGGCGGTGATCGAGAGGCGGGCGAACGGGCGGGGCCATGGCGGCGGCCATGCCGACCCGCGACGGTATTCCCGCGCCTCGTTGATTGGCGTCATTGCCGCGCGCGAAGCGTGGCACGACGCGGGACTCTGTCTCAACGAGCCGGATGCCGGGGTGCTCGTCGGCAGCGGCGCCGGCGGGATCGACGTCGCGGAGCGGCAGTATTACGAATTCTTCACCGACGGCTGGAAGCGCGTCACGCCCTACGCCATCCCGATCTCCATCGTCGGGATGATCTCGAGCGAAATCTCGATTGCGCTCGAACTGTATGGCATCAGCCACGTCGTGTCGACCGGCTGCACGAGCTCCACGGATGCGATCGGCTACGCCGCTTCGATGATCCGCAGCGGCGAGGCCGAGGTGATGGTGTCGGGGGGCGCCGACGCGTGCGTGACGCCCGGCATGATCTTCGGGTTCTCGAGAATGCGCGCGGTCGCGACGCGCTACAACGACACCCCCGGAGAGGCCTCGCGGCCCTTCGATCGCGGACGGGACGGGTTCGTGCTCGGCGAAGGCGCCTGGATGGTGGTGCTCGAGCGCGAGGAGCGTGCGCGGGCGCGGGGCGCGCGGATCTACGCCTCGGTCGACGGCTACGCGTCGACCTGCGACGCGTTCCATCGCGTGCAGATGGATCCCGACGGCGAGCAGATCGTCCGTGCGATGCGGCTGGCCCTCGACCGCTCGGGCCGCGCGATCGACGAGATCGGCTACGTGAACTTCCATGGCACGTCGACGGTGCTGAACGATGCCGTCGAATCGCGCTGCGTCCGCGCGGTGCTGGGATCGCGAGCCGACGCGGTGCCGGGATCATCGACCAAGTCGATGATCGGCCACCCGCAGGGGGCGAGCGGCGCGGCCGGGATCGTGACCTCGGCGCTGGCGCTGTCGCGTGGATTCCTGCCGCCGACGATCAATCAGCGCGAGCGCGATCCCGACTGCGATCTGGATTTCATCCCCAACGTCGGGCGCGAGGCGCGGCCGGCGGCGGCGCTCTGTAATTGCCTGGGGTTCGGTTCGAAGAACAGCGCGATCGTGCTCGGCGCGGTGTAGGCGCTCGTGTTTGACGTGATCGTGTGCGGGGCGGGACCGGCGGGCAGCGTCGCGGCGACGCTGCTGGCGCGCGGCGGCGCCCGCGTGCTGGTCGTCGACCGCGCCCGGTTCCCGCGCGACAAACTGTGCGGCGACACGATCAACCCGGGCACGGTGGCGGCGCTGCGGCGGCTGCAGCTCGCGTCGCGGTTCGAATCGCGCGCCCTCGACGTGCACGGCATGATCGTCACGGGCGAGCGGGACGTGCGGGTGTGCGGCGACTATGGCGACGGCGCGCACGGCCTCGCGCTGTCGCGCCGCGATCTCGATCAGGCGCTGCTCGAAGAAGCCATCGCGGCCGGAGCACGCGTCGAAGAGGGGGTGCTCGTGCGCGCGCCGCTCGTCGACCCGACCGGAGGGCGCGTCGTACGCGGGATCGTCGTCGCCGGCAGGGACGGACGGGATGTGCGGATCCCGTCGCCGCTGGTGATTGCCGCCGACGGGCGCCGCTCGCGGCTCGCGCTCGCGCTGAAGCTGGCGCGCCAGCCTGCGGCGCCGCGGCGCTGGGCGATCGGCGCGTACTTCGACGGCGTGCTGGGTCTGACGTCGTACGGCGAGATGCACGTGCGGCGCGGACGCTACATCGGCATTGCGCCGCTGCCGGGCGGCGTGGCCAACGTCTGTCTGGTGACGGCGGATCGCGGCGGGCTCAAGGATCCGCTGGCCGTGCTGCGGGCGGCGTTGGCATCCGATGCGCAGATCGCGGAGCGGATGGCGGACGCGCGGATGATCGCGCCGCCCATCGTGCTGGGGCCGCTGGCGCTCGATGCCAGCGCGGCGGGGGTGCCGGGACTGCTGCTCGCGGGAGATGCCGCGGGATTCATCGACCCGATCACCGGCGATGGCCTGCGGTTCGCCGTCGTCGGCGCCGAGCTCGCGGCGCACGTGGCGCTGGGGAGGTGCGCGCGGCGCCTTCGCACGCCGCATCGCACGCTGGCGCGTCTGCGTCGCCGTCAGTTCGCGGCGAAGTGGCGGTTCAATCGGACGCTTCGTCGTCTCGTCGGCTCGCCGCGGGCGCTCGAGGCGGCAGGCTTTGCCGCGGCGACCGCGCCGGCGCTGCTGCGCCGCACCATTGCCTTCGCGGGCGACGTCGGCAGACGGTGACGGCTCAGGGCTCATGGTACTTGTAGGCCGGGTCTTCAGACCCGGCGTCACGCGGCGGGTCTGACGGTCCGCCAGGCGTTCGCATGATCACCGAGGTTCTCGCGATTGTTGTCTTCGCCTCGATGCTGTTCGAGGCGCGGCTGTCCGCCGCGCACGACCGGCAGCTCCGCGCGCGCGGCGCGATCGAGCCGGCCGGCGACGTCTACCAGGCCATGCAGATCGCCTATCCCGCCGCATTCCTCGTCATGCTGGCCGAGGGACTCTGGCGCGGCGCGGCCGTCGATCGGGCCTTCATCGCCGGCGGCGTGATCTTTGCCGCGGCGAAGCTCCTCAAGTACTGGGCGATCGGCACCCTCGGGGAACGGTGGACTTTTCGCGTCCTCGTGCCGCCCGGATCGGTGACGACGACCGCGGGACCGTATCGATGGCTGCGGCATCCCAATTACCTCGCCGTCGCGGGAGAGCTGGTCGGAATCGGCGTCGCGAGCCGTGCGGTCATCACCGGCGTCCTCGCCGTCGGCGGCTTCGCGTGGCTGATGCGGAAGCGCATCGCCGTCGAGGAGCGTGCGCTCGGCGTGGCGCAGTAGAATGCCCGCGATGGTTGCGACGCGACGGTCGTTCCTGATGCGGCGCGGCGGCGGCGTGCCGCGCGCCGGCACCCGATCCTGATGCTCGAACCGGCGCCGCCACGGCCGCCGACGTGGGTCCGCCTCCTCGACGCACTCACGATCGCCGCCTTCCTCATCACCGTCTTCGTCGTCTTCTTCGGCGGCTTCTCGACGCACGTCGGCATCGTGCGGCTGTCGATTCGATCACCGCTGCGCCTGGTGTTCATCACGGCGGCGCTGCTCGCGATCCGCCACGCCGCGTGGTCCTCACCGCCGATCCATCGCCGTGTCGCGGGATGGGGACGCGCGCTGCGAGCCGATCCGGTGGCGTCGGTCGCGGCCGGCGCGCTGTGCTCCCGCGTCGCGGTACTCGTCGCGGGGTACTTCGCGGTGATTGCGATCGGCATCCCTCACGGCGCGGGGTTCGAGCTGTCGAGCGATCCGTTCTTCAATCTTCCCGCCCGCTTCGACGCGGGATGGTACGGCGACATCGCGCTCGACGGCTACCACTTCCAGGGACGGTTCGATCGGCAGCAGAACGTCGCCTTCTTTCCGGCGTATCCCCTCGCGATGCGCGCCTTCGGCTATCTCGTCGGCGGGTTCGAGGGCGGTGTGCCGCGCGGCCGCCGCCTGGCGCGCGCGTTGTGGGGCGGCGTGATCCTGTCGATGGTCGCGTTCGTGTGGGCCGCGTCGTATCTCACGCGCCTCGCTCGCGACACGATCGGCGACGAGCACGCGGCAGCAGCGGTGGCGCTCACTGCCGCGTACCCGTTCGCGGTGTTCTTCAGCGCGCCCTACACGGAGGCGCTGTTCCTGCTGGGATCCGTCGCCGCCTTCTATCACGTACGGCGGCATGAATGGACACGCGCGGCCCTGTGGGGCGGGCTCGTCGGCCTGACGCGGCCGAATGGCTGCTTGCTCAGCATCGCGCTCGCGTGTCTGCTGATCGAGGACGCGTGGCGCACGCGCGGACGGCCGCGTTCGCCGCGGCACCTGGCGAGCTCGATGCTTGCCATTTCCGCCCCGGGACTCGGCATGCTCGCCTACAGCGCGTATGTCCATGCGCTCACGGGATCGTGGTTCGGGTGGGCGCGGCTGCACGCCGCGTGGGGACGAACCTTCGAAGGGCTGGCGCCGCTCGCACGCGGCCTCGCGCGGATCGAGAGCGAAGGCCTCGCGCAGGCGCTCGTCCTCGTCCCGTACGACACGCTCAACGCGCTCGGCCTGCTCTTCGCGGTCGCCATGCTGTGGCCCGCGTTCCGCCGCGTCGGGCTGGCGGCGGGCGTCTTCATTCTCGTCAACGTGATCCCGCCGCTCGTCGCGGGCGGCGTGCTCTCGATGGGCCGCATCAACTCGACGCTGTTCCCCGCGTTTCTCGCGCTCGCGGCGATCCTGCCGCGGCGCCTCGTCTTGCCGTTGGTCACCGCGTGTGCCATCGGTGAGGGCCTCGTCGCCGCGATCTTTTTTACCTGGCGGCCGCTCTTCTGATGGGGTGACCGCGCTTGCGGCCGGCCGCGCGCCGTTGCCGCGTCCTGGACGCGCGTTCGCGAGTTGAGTTCGCCGTTCGGCAGACAATCATCCGCACACCACGACAACCACACGATAGACACGCGCGTCTTAACCGGCACGGAGCCTGCTAAGGGCCTCATTCGCGTGGTCTATAATCGCCACAGATTCATGCCGGGCACTCGCGCGCGCCCTTTTCCCGTGCCGAGACGGCCGCTGGTCGCCGTGATCCTTTCCGTCTGCCTGGGCCTTGCCGGCTCGGCTGTGCGTTCCTCGCCACTGTTTTCCCCGCAGGCAGCCCCCAGTGATTTCGCGCGCATGGCGGCCATCGCGATCGCGCACGGTCAGCGCGCGGAAGCCGAGACGCTTGCCAACACGCGCGGTGCATCGGATGGTGCGGCTGCCGTCGTGCTCGCGCAACTCGGCATCGCGAAGGGCCGGTACCGCGACGCGCAGGCGCGGCTCGAACCGATCGTCGCACGCGAACCGGACGGCGGCGCGGCACTCGAGCTGGCATTGCTGTATCGCACGATCGGGCGCGAGGCCGACGCGCAACCGCTGCTCACCGCGGTCTTGCGCCGCGGCTCGTCGAGCACCGAACCCTCGCTGCTGTTTCGCGCGGCGCGCGCCGCGCACGCGCTCGGGCGCGCGCGCGAAGCCAATGCGCTCTATCGCGAGGCGGAACGCGCCGGCGGCGACAAGGCAGCCGTGCAGACGGCGTGGGGCTGGCTGTTCCTCGACAAGTACAACAAGCCCGAGGCGCTGAAGTCGTTCCAGGCGGCGCTGCAGGCCGACTCGCAGTGGGCGCCGGCGCATGCCGGACTCGCGCGCCTGCTGGAAGACGAGGATCCGCCGGCAGCCGGCGCCAGCGCGGCGCGGGCGATCGAGATCGATCCGGGGCTCGCCGAACCGCATCTGCTCCTCGCGTCGCTGCGGCTCGACGAGGACAAGGTGGCCGACGCGAAGGCCGAGATCGACAAGGTCCTCGCGATCAACCCGTCGCAGCTCGACGCGCACGCGCTGCTCGCGGCGATCGCCTACGTGCGCGACGATCGCGAAACATTCGACCGCGAGGTCGCCAAGACGCTCGAGATCAATCCGTCGTACGGCGAGATCTACCGGATTGCGGGCGAGCAGGCGGCAAGCCACTACCGGTTCGAGGAAGCCGTTGCGCTCGCGGAGAAGGGGCTGGCGCTCGATCCGACCGATGCGCAGGCGTCCGCCGATCTCGGCATGCACCTGATGCGCACCGGCGACGAAGCCGGGGCCCGGCGCGCGCTTGAAAAGGCCTTCCGCGCCGATCCGTTCGACGTCGTCACCTACAACCTGCTGGCGCTGCTCGACACGCTGGACCAGTTCGTCACCGTCCGCGAAGGGGACCTCATCGTCAAGATGCACCGCGACGAGGCGCCGGTGTTGCGGGAGTACGCCATCCCGCTCGCGCAGGACGCGTTGAAGAACCTGTCGGCGCGCTACGGGTTCGCGCCCACCGGCCCGATCCTGATCGAGATCTTTCCGCGCCACGACGACTTCGCGGTGCGCAATCTCGGGCTGCCCGGCATGATCGGCGCGCTGGGCGCGTGCTTCGGGCGCGTGGTCACGATGGATTCGCCGAAAGCGCGGCCGCCCGGCACCTTCAGCTGGGAAGCGACGCTCTGGCACGAACTGGCGCACGTCGTCACGCTGCAGATGTCCCGGCAGCGCGTGCCGCGGTGGCTGACCGAAGGCATCTCTGTCTACGAGGAGGGCATCCAGCGTCCCGAGTGGGGGCGCGACATGGAAGTCACGTTCGCGCGCGCGATGAACGCCAGCAAGGTGCTCAAGCTGCGCGACCTGAACGCCGGCTTCACGCGCCCCGACACGATCTCGCTGGCGTACTACGAAGCGTCGCTGCTCGTCGATCACATCGTCACGTCGCGCGGCGCGGCGGCGCTGCCCGCGCTCGTGCGCGCCTTCGCCGACGGCGTCGACACCGAGGCGGCGCTGAAGCGCGCCTTGAACATCTCGATTGACGATCTGCAGACGACGTTCGATCGCGCGCTGGATCAGAAGTTCGGGACGATGCGGCGGGCGCTCGCGGATTCGCAGAAGCCGGTGGACGCGAGTTCGACCGACGCGTTGAGAGCCGCAGCGGCGGCACAGCCGGAGAGCTACATTACGCAGCTCGCGCTCGGGCAGGCGCTCGCGTCCGCCGGAGATGCCGCCGCCTACGCACCGCTCGAGCGGGCCGCCGCGCTGGTGCCGGCGGCGATCGGCCCCGAGAGTCCGCACGCGCTGATGGCCGCGCTCGCCGAGCGGCTGGGCGAGCGCGCGCGCGCGCTCAAAGAACTGGAAGCGCTGCTGGCCGTGGACCACACGAACGTCGAGGCGGCGCGCAAGCTGCTGACGCTGGCGGAGGCGGCGCACGACGATCGGCTCACCCGGCTCGCGCTCTCCCGCATCGTCTCGCTCGATCCGTTCGACGCCTCGGCGCACACCGGGTGGGGCCGGCTGGCGTTGAAGCAGCGCGACGCCGACGTCGCGCTGCGGGAGTTCCGCGCGGCGTTGCAGGCGGGCGCGACCGACAAGGCGGCGGCGCACTGCGACCTGGGCGAAAGTTACCTGCTCGCGGGCCGCGCCGCCGACGCGAAGACGGAAGCGCTGTCGGCCCTCGAGATCGCGCCGACGTTCGAACGGGCGCAGGAGCTGCTGCTGAATGCGATCGGAGGGTCGCGGTGACGCCGCGAGCGCGCGCGGCGCTCGTGGCGCTCGTCCTCATGGCCGGCGCGTGCGTGTGGACGATCGCGCCACGTGTCGAGGCACAGGCGCCGCCGGCGCCTGCCGCGCCCGACCTCCGCTTTGCCGGCCTGCAGTGGACCTTCGCCCGCGTCCGCTACACGGCGTGGACGATGGGACGCGGCTTCAGCATGTACGACGAGCCGTGGTACATCGACGCGCCCGCGGCCGACTGGAATCTCTCGCGCCGCGTCCGCACCGCCACGTCGATCCAGGTGAACGATCCGGTCACGGTCACGATCGAGGATCCCGAGCTGTGGAAGTACCCGTGGATCTACATCGTCGAAGGAGGGAACCTCCGGCTGAAGGACGCCGAGGTGCCGATCCTGCGCGAGTTCCTGCTGCGCGGCGGCACCCTCACGTTCGACGATTTCCATGGGCCGATCGAGTGGGCGAACGTCGAACGGGAGTTGAAGCGGGTGTTTCCCGATCGCAGGATCGTCGATCTGCCGAAAGACCATCCCGTCTTCAGCTGCTTCTACAAGATCGATGGCTTTCCGCAGACGCCGGGGCTGGGCTCGTTCCTGCAGGGACGGACCTGGGAAAAGGGCGGCTACATCGCCACGCTCCGCGCGATCGAAGACGACAGCGGCCGCGCCATGGTGCTGATCAACTGGAACACCGACATGGGCGACGGCTGGGAATGGTCGAACGCCGCCGAATTTCCCGGATACGTGAAATACACCGCGCAGGCGTACCGGATGGAAATCAACGAAATCGTCTACGCGCTGACGCATTGACCGCCATGCCGCCGATCAGAGTGCGCTCGCGGCTTCGGCATGACGGCGGCGCGCCCGCGAGGAGCGGAGCGGGGCGCCGGGCCGCGGTCCTGAGCAGAGTCCCGATGTGAGTATGGAAACGACCCAGGCGGGACTGACCGCCGTTGCCGAACGTGTCGCGCTCGGGCGCGAACGCATCCTCGCCGAGATCCGGAAGGTGATCGTCGGACAGGATGCGGTCATCGATCAGGTGCTGATGGCCCTGTGCACCGGCGGGCACTGTCTGATCACCGGCGTGCCGGGGCTGGCGAAGACGCTCCTCATCAAGACCCTCGCCGAGATCCTGGATCTGACGTTCAAGCGGATTCAGTTCACCCCGGATTTGATGCCCGCCGACATCACCGGCACGGAAGTGCTCGACGAGGACGGCGGCCACCGCACGCTGCGGTTCGTGAAGGGGCCGATCTTCGCGCAGATCCTGCTCGCCGACGAGATCAACCGCACGCCGCCGAAGACGCAGGCGGCGCTGCTCGAGGCGATGCAGGAATACCACGTCACCGCCGCCGGGCGGACGTATCCGCTCGAGCGGCCGTTCTTCGTGCTCGCCACGCAGAATCCGATCGAGCTCGAAGGCACCTATCCGCTGCCCGAGGCGCAGCTCGATCGCTTCATGTTCAACATCGTCGTGTCCTACCTGAGCGAAGACGACGAAGTGAAAGTGGTGACGCAGACGACGGGGACGCGTCCACCGGCGCCGGCGCGGGTGCTGAGCGGCGCCGAGATCCTCGAGTACCAGCAGCTGGTGCGGCAGGTGGTCGTCGCCGAGGAAGTGGCGCGCTATGCGGTGCGGCTGGTCGATTCGTCGCGTCCGGGACGGCAGCAGGATCTCGCGTTCGTGAAAGACTGGGTCAAGTGGGGCGCCGGCCTGCGCGCGTCGCAGTCGCTGATCCTGGCGGCGAAGGCGCGTGCGTTGATGAACGGGCGCTATCACGTGTCGGTGAACGACGTGCGCGCCCTTGCGCATCCGATTCTGCGGCACCGCATCATCCCGAACTTCTACGCCGAGTCGGAGAAGGTGACCTCCGACGTGCTCGTCGATCGTCTGCTCGAGGCCGTGCCAGCTCCCCGCAGCGGTATGTAGTCATGCCCGCGACCGCCGCGAACCGCGACCTGAGGTTCCTCGATCCCGCCGTCATCGCGCGGCTCGGGACGATGGAGCTGAAGGCGCGTACCGTGGTCGAAGGCTTTCTCTCGGGCCTCCACCGCAGCCCCTACAAGGGATTCAGCGTCGAGTTCGCGGAGTACCGGCAGTATCTGCCCGGCGACGATCTGTCGACGCTCGACTGGAAGGTCTACGCGCGATCGGATCGCTTCTACGTCAAGAAGTTCGAGGAAGAAACCAACCTCGATGGCCACCTGCTGCTCGACGTCAGCCGCTCGATGACGTATCGCGGCGGCGGGCCGATGACCAAGCTCGAATACGGGAGCGTGCTGGCGGCCTCGCTGGCGTATCTGATGCACCGCCAGCGCGACGCGACCGGATTGATCGCGTTCGACGAGAGGATCCTCGCGCGGCTGCCCGCGAGCGCCCGCCCCGGCCACCTGCACGCCATCCTGCTCGCCCTCGACAAGATGGCGCCGGGCGAGCGATCGAACGTCGGACGTCCGCTGCACCAGCTCGCGGAAGCGCTGGTGAAGCGCAGCCTCGCGGTGCTGATCTCGGATCTGCTCGACGACCCCGAGACCGCGGTCAAGGGCCTCAAGCACCTGCGCCACCGCGGCACGGACGTGATCGTGTTTCAGGTGCTGGACCCCTACGAGCTGACGTTTCCCTTCAAAGGGGCGTCGCGCTTCACGGACGTCGAGAGCGCCGACGAGATCACCGCGGATGCCTCGCGCGTGCGGGCGAGCTACCTCGACGCGCTCGCGGCCATGCGCGGCAATTACGAACGGGAACTACGCGGCACCGGCATCGATTACGTCGTCCTCGACACGTCGAAGCCGCTCGACTTCGCGCTGCTCGCCTACCTGGATGCGCGGTCGCGGAGGCAGTAGAGAGGAGAGAGAAGGCCGCCGCGAAGCGGCGGAAAGCCCGAAGGGCGTCGCGCGAAGCGCGTAAAGCGCGTGGGGGCGGGCCCCACGCGCATTGAATAATGGAGACCGAACGGCCGTTATACACATGTCGTTTCTCAGCCCCCTCTACCTGATCGGCGCTGCGCTCGTCGCGCTCCCCATCGTGCTGCACCTGCTGCGGCGCGACGTTGCGCCGCCGGTGCCGTTCACCGCCGTGCGGCTGCTGCGTGTCAGCCCGATCGAGCGCTCGCGCCGCCGTCGCCTGCGCGACATCCTGCTGCTGCTGGCGCGCGTGGCCGCCCTGCTGCTGCTCGCAGGGTCGTTCGCACGGCCCTACGTTCTCGGCGCGCGGACGTCGACGCGCACCACCGTGATCGCGGTGGACCGGTCGTTCAGCATGTCGGCGCCCGGTGTCATGGAGAAGGCGCGCGCGCTCGCGAAGCAAGCGGTGGACGAGGCGGGGGGCGACCGCGTCCTGGTGGTCGCATTCGATCAGCGTGCCGACGTCGTGTCGGCGTCCGGCGCCGCTTCCGACGCGCGCGTCGCCATCGACGATATCCGCGCCTCGTTTGGTGCGACGCGGTACGCGTCGGCGTTCGACAGGGCGGCGGAGCTCCTCCCCGAGGGTGCGCCCGGGCGGATCGTACTCGTCGGCGACCTGCAGCGCAGCGGGTTCGACGGCAGCACCGCGGCGATGACCGAGGGGCTCGACCTGGTCGTCCGCGATGCCGGCGGCGCCGCCGGCAATCTCGCCGTCGTCGACGTGCATGCAGCGGCGAAACGCCTGCTCGCGACGATTCGCAACTACGGCGCGTCGCCGCGCGAGACCGATGTCCGGGTGCAGGTGGCGGGCCGCACGGAAGCGACGCGGCGCGTCACCGTGCCCGCCGCCGCGTCGATCGACGTGCCCTTCGACGGCCTGGGCTCGCGGGCCGCGGTGGACGTGGCCGTGTCGGACA
>JABFWM010000510.1 GCA_013362195.1 Acidobacteriota bacterium | reverse complement strand
AGGATCAAAGAGACCGGATAGTCACTGTGGCCGCGCAGCCGCTGGCAGGCCCGCCACGCGTAGACTTTCGGCAGCGAATAGCCAAGGCGGACGAGCGCGCGTCGATCGCCGTCGCGCAGCCACGTCGTGAGTTGATACGCGACGTGGCCCTTGCTGTAACAGAAAATCTGGTGGGTCAGCGATTCATCGTCGCGCCGATGCCGGTGCCAGACCCACGCGGCCGGTTCGTAGGCAATCGTGTGGCCCGCCTTGAGGATCCGGTAGAACAGGTAGGTGTCTTCGCTGCAGCCGGTCGGCATGCCGGCGCCAAGCGCTTCGTCGAGCAGGCCGATCGCGGGATCGCGAAAGATCGTGGCGCGGAACGCGGCGTTCGCGGTCGCCCCCACGTGCCAGGTCGGTACCGCGCCGCGGACCGAGCGAAACCAGGCGCCGTCCACCTCGAAGCGCGTGAAGCCCTTGCCAAGGCCCCCGTACGCCTCGAACCGGCACTGTGACGCCGTCTCCAGTTCGATTGGCAGCACGTGGCCGGTCACCGCCATCACCTCGGGCCGTCTGAACGGCCGCACCAGCCGCTCCAACCATCCCGCCGGCACTGTCACGTCGTCGTCAATGGCGATGAGGATGTCGCCCGTGGCTGCGGCGAATCCCGCATTGCGTGCGTACGACAGTCCGGGACGCGGCTCCTCGACGAACACGACGTTGGGAAACTCGCGCACCACGGCCGCCGAGCGGCCGCCGCCGGGACGATTGTCCACGACCACGATTTCCACCCGGCGGGGCGACATCTGCGCCTGCAGTGCGGTCAGGCACCGCCGCAGATCGTCCGGCCGGTCGCACGTCGGCACCACCACCGATACCGATCGGTCCACCGGCAGCAGCCGGTCGTCGGGCGCACCGGCGAGCTGCCGCGCCACCACGCGCTGCATCAGGACGTAGGCGAGGCTGTTGCCGATGGCATCGCGCAGGCGCGTCACCGAGATCGGACCGCGCGCGTTGCCGATATCGACGCTTCCGAGCAACTCCCCGCGATCGAACACGAAGACGCGTGTCCGCGGATATTCCAGCACGTCGTCGATGGCACGGAGGGGCTCGTGGATGTCGACAATGCGGACGGCAATCGGCCAGTCGGCTCGAGACTGTGTCATGTCGCGACTCCCGTCAGCTCTCCCGGCAGGCCAAACTTCCGCAGCACGTCCGCGGCATGGCGGCGCGAGCGTCCGTAGCGGCGGAGTCCCGCCAGGCTCCCTTTCAATTCCGCGATCATGAGGTCGCGGGGAATCTCCGACGGTCGAACGAAGGATTGCAGCAGCCGCCGTACGTTCCACCACCACAACCACCACAGCGCGAGCCGGATGACATCGCCGCGAGCGGCGGGATAGGCATCGGCGGTTCGCGCCAGGTAGGTGAAGAAGCCGATCCCGTTGTTCGTCAGCTGGGTGCGGAGCGCCGCGTAGTCCCGCCGATGGCGATGCCGCACGAGCGCGGACGGCTCGTAGACCAGCGCGTGTCCCGCTTCGAGCACGCGGAAGAACATCTCGAGATCGCCGCCGCCGTTGGCTGGCGTTCCGACGTCCAGCGCCGGATCGAACAGGCCTTCGCGCAGGAAGAAGACGCGGCGGAATGCCATGTTCGCGCCGGTTCCGAACCGGCCCGTGCCGCCGTACGATTTCGCCGCGCGTTCGCCCGCGTCGGCATTGACGCGATACACCCAGCGCGCGAATCCGCGCCCGAAGCCGCCGTAGATCTCGAACAGACGCTGCGCGTCGGTATCGATCTCGTCGGGCACCACCAGGCCCGTCACGCACATCGCATGCGGTTCTTCCGCAAACGCCACGGCCAGGGCACGCACCCATCCGCGATCGACGCTGACGTCGTCGTCCGTGTAGGCGACGATGTCGCCGCGCGCTTCGATGATCGCGCGATTGCGCGCCCAGTCCAGGCCGGGGCGCGGCTCCCGGATGTAGCGGAAGGCCGGATAGCGCGCGACGAGGTCGCGCGTCGAATCGTCGTCTGGCGCGTTGTCGACGATCAGGACGTCGAGCAGCGCTTTGGGATAGTCGAGCGCCGCGAGTGCGTGGAGACATTCGGGCAGCTGTCCGGCGCGGTTCCTCGTGCACACCGCGACCGTGACGACCGCCGCCGGCGTCGGACGCACGCGCGGACAGGCGACGGGCAGGTGCGACAGGTCGAGGGACGGCGCCGTGAGCAGACAGTCGGCGGCCAGGTGCGCCGCGATGCTCCAGCCGTGGCGCTCGACCACGAGACGCGCGAGGTCTTGCGATGTGCAGCCTCGCGCGTCCGGGTAGACGAAGCCAACGGGATGGCCGTGCAGACGCACGAGCACCCACTGCTCCCCCCGGTCGGCGGGGGGAATGTCGGAAAGGCCCGCCTCGAGATCGACGCAGATGAGCTTCATGGCGAACGCTCGCAGGGCAGCGATGCGACACGCGCCGCACCGCCGCGCGCTCGTATGAGCTCAGATGATGGCGTCGACGTCGGCCGGAACCGGCGTGTTGTCGAAGATGACGGTCCCGCGCTCCGGGGCCTGTGACTGGCGTCCGCGCGCGCGCCGCTGCGCCGTCAACCACCACGCGCCCAACGCCGATCCCACGACGCCGGCCACGATTCCCAAGGTCCGTCTGGTCACTGGGTGCCTCCGCGCCGGGCGGCAGAGCAACATCGGTACCAGCAGAGGTCGGCGGGTCGGATCACTGAAGCTGGTAGAGGGCGGCGGGACCTTCGGCGTCGTCGAAGACGCCAAGCTCGGCGAGGCCCTGCGCCGTCAGCGACGTCCGGATATCGAGGAATTCACCCGTCGTATAACTCGTCGAATGGACCACGACATAGCGGACGCCGTCGCGGCGAAGTTGCGCGATTGCCGTGCGATGCGGGAACGACAGGAGCCGCGCGAGCCGCTCGAGATACGACCGCGGAAACATCCCGCTGTAGCCGTTCACGAGCGGCTTCCAGTGAAAGATCGACATGAAGCTGTATTCCGCGTCGCGTCCCGGGATCTCGCGGGGGACCGGAAACTCCGCGACGACCCCATACGGCTGCTGCGCCAGCACGCGATAGACAGCGGGTGCCTTGTTTGGATACGTGACGAGCGGCATGGCGGCGGCGTACTCCGTCAGCATGCCGGCGAGCAGCACCCCGGCGAGGAGGCGGCGCGGCATCCGGCCGAGCGACTCCGCGAGCGCGCGGTAGCCGTAGCCCGCGAGGACGGCGAGAAACATCAGCACGAACACACCGAGGCGCGCGGGCGCTCTCAGGCCGCGGTAGGCCGACACGTGCTCGTGGAGGAACGAGTAGAGATAGCCGTTGAATCCAAGGGACATCTCGAACGCGGCGACCAGCGCGATCACATACACGAGTTGCCGGCGCGACGGCACGCGCAGGAGCAATCCGATCGTGGCAAGGAGCGCGGCCAGGGCGCCCGGAAAGAGCCGCCGCTCGGGCCGGCCGCGACGTGCCAGGACGTCGCCATATAGCCAGTTCGTCGGCGTCGCGACCAGATAGCTGACGGGACGGGCGCTGAACGTCGAGACCTCGGGGCCTGGCCGTTCGCCCAGCACGTCGCGGGTGCGGAGGTAGGGCAGCGCGTAGAGCCCGCAGATCACCAGCGCCAGCGCGCCCCCGGCGGCGAGCGGCCGGATGGCGCGACGGAACGTCGTCCCCTGGTCGCGAACCATCAACAGGAGCGCGCACGGCGCAATCAGCGTCGCGAGGAAGATCCCGTAGTAGATGCTCGACAGCATCTGCAGGGCGACGGCGGCGCCGGTCGCCAGTCCATGCCGCAGTCCGCCGGTGTCGAGCGCGCGGTGCAGCGCCAGGAACGCGAGCGGCATCCACATCGTCCACTGCAGTTCCATGTGCATGATGTGTTCGTGGCGATACGGCGCGAGCGCGAAGATCGCGCCGGCCAGCAGCGCCGCGCCGCGGCTGGCCGTCAGATACCGGACCAGCGCGAAGAGCCCGGCCGCCGACGCGACGATCGCGCCGAGGATCATCAGGTTGTGCAGCAGCACCGGGGGGATGCCGATCCAGATGAGCGGCGCCGCGATGACGCCTTCGACGACCATCGCGTCGGAGTAGGTCAGCGTCCGCGGCTCGGGATAGAAAATGTTGCCGTCGAGGAGCCGCGCCGGCGACGACGTCAGCGCGTGCGCGAACCAGTGCAGGCGCCACATGTTGAAGTAGACGTCCTGGTGCTCGACCGCGCTGTCGGCGATGTGGCGCACCTGCGGCCACATCATCAGCGTGATCAGGACGAGAAACACGGCCGAGGCCGCGAGCGTGTCGCGGCCCCGCATCGTCGGGATCATTTCGGATCGATACCAATCAGCTGCATCAGACGGAGCGCGTTGCGCGAGGTGGCCAGGCCGCCGCGGAGCCGGTAGTCGAACGACATCGTGCCGTCGGGTGCGACGTGTTCGGTGAAATGGACCAGCGTGGCGGCGGAGGCGAGGGGTTCTTCGCCGGCCAGCGCGAGGTCGTGCGTCGTCATGGCGCCAATCGCTCCCGCATCAAGCAGATGTCGGGCCACCGCGCGGACGGCGATGCCCCGCTCCACGCTGTTGGTGCCTTGAAGCACTTCGTCCAATAAATACACGAGCGGCCGCGACCGGTCGCGGCGCCGTTCCGCCGCATCGACAATCGCCTTGAGCCGGGCCAGCGCCGCCATGAAGTAAGACAATCCGAGCTCGAGTGAATCCTGTACGCGGATGCTCGTATACAGCGATGCGGGCGGCATGCTGAACGCGGCCGCGCACACCGGTGCGCCAGCCTCCGCGAGCACGATGTTGAGGCCGATGGCCCGCAGCAGCGTGCTCTTCCCCGACATGTTCGACCCCGTGACGAGCAGGAGCGATCCGGGAGGACCGACGGTCACGTCGTTCGTGACGCGCCGGTCCGCGGCAATGAGCGGATGCCCGATCGCCGTCGCGCGCACCGACGCATGCGCGAGATCGACGGCGGGCATCGCCCAGTCAGGTTCGTGATCGGCAACGGCGCCCAGGACCGACAGGGCGTCCACCTCCGCGAGCGCTTCGATCCATTTCCGGACGTGGCTGCCGCAGCGCGCGCGCCACCGCTCGATGGCAAAGAGCACGTGGAAATCCCACAAGGTGATCGCTTGAATCGGAAAGTGCAGCAGGGCCGCGCCGGTGCGCAGCTCCGACCATTCCCCGAGACGGGCGATGCGGCGAATCGCGGCCGGCGCCGCGCCGCCGCTGCGGATGACGGCCTGCAGGCGGGTCAGCGCCGGCGACGACCATCGGTCGCGGCTCGCGTGATCCAGCATTGCCGCGTAGCGGCGCAGCGCGCGGTCGCCAATCGAGACGCGGTCGAACACCGCATAGGTCCGGCGCGCCCGCCCGAACGAGAGGACAATGCCGATGGTCATCGGCAGCAGCCACCAGCTGTCACGCGTGATGCCGGCGAGTTGTGCCGCGATCAGCGAGATGATGCATGCCGTGAGGACGAGGACGATGACGCGAAGCCATGGCCGCGACGCGACGTCGCCGCGTTCGATCCAGGCGAGAAATGCCTGCAGCTCCGCCGCGTCGATCGGCCCGAGCCGGCCCTCGGTGGTCAGCGCCTCGCGCCACTCGCGGCGCGCCGCGAGCTCGCGGACGGCGTCCTGACGCTCGCGGACGGTTGCCTGATCCGCCGGCGTCAGCAGCCACGCCGAGAGCAGGCTGGTGCCGGACCCGGTGGCGCCGGGTCCGAGATACGTGGTGAGCGACGCGTGGCCGAACAGATCGAGGTCGCGCGCGTACGGATGCGCGTCGAAGTCGAGCGCCGGCGGCGGCGGCACCTGGGCCAGCACGCGCCAGTCGCGGGCGATGCGCGCGAGCGCCTGCGCGTTGACGTCGCGCGCGGTCTCGGCACGGTCGCGTGCGTCGATCACGCGCGCATGGACGACGACCAGCGCCGCGAACGCACCGAGCAGTCCGATGCCGCCGGCAACGAGCGCGACAGCGCCCCGATCGATCCCCCACCAGGCCAGCGCGATGCCACCCAGAAAGGTCGCGAGCCGCCATCGCGAGAGCCGCGCCCCACGCACCGCTTCAGCATCGCGCGCGGCGGTCCAGGAGGCGGCGCGGTCCGCGTGCCAGTCGCGCGCGTTCATGCCGGACGTCGGGCGCGGATGTTCAGCCGCCAGTAGTCGAGCGTCAGCGGCTCGGGATCCGCCAGCGAGCGCAGCGTCAGCGCGTTCGTAAAGGCCGCGCGATCTTCGAACGGCAGGCGGGCGAGGTGCGGGCGAATGCAGACCGTCGCGATGAAGTCGGCAAATTCGACGGGCGTCGCGAACGTCACCGTGCTCGGCTCCAGGCTGACGCCGATGTCCTCGAAGCCGGCAGCCGCGAGACGACGGCGGGTCGACTCCTCATCCGCGAAATGCCACGGCTCCGACCAGCCGTCGAAGAAGCGCGTGAAACGCGGTTCGCGCGCGAGCGCGTCGGCGCGCGCACGCAGCGCCGCGAGGTTCCGCCCGCCGCCGCACTGCGCTTCGAGGCGGCCGCCCCGCTTGAGCGCGGTGATGATCGAGCGAAAAAGCGCGCCGTGGTCGGGAATCCAGTGAAAGGTCGCGGTGCTGAAGATCAGGTCGAACGCGCGGAGGAAGGGCAGCGACGCGCCGTCGCCCATCACGATCCCGATCACGCGCGGCGCCTGCGAGCGCAGCCAGGGCTGCGCCTCGAACAGCATCGACGACGACCGATCGAACGCCACCACTCGTCCGCGGGGCAGCCGTTCGGCGAGGAGGGCGGTCAGCCGCCCGGTACCGCAGCCGAGGTCCATGGCGGTTTCGTCGCCGGCCAGCGCCACGCGATCCAGCACCCGGCGTCCCCACTCTTGTTGGGGCGCGGAAATCTGGTGGTAGGATCTCGCGTTCCAGTCAGCCATTGATGACCATGTGAGGCGTGGAGAGCGCCGAGCCGCTGCTCGGAGTGACGCCCCGGTCGAATAGTGTACAGTCCCGGCCGCTCGCGCCGACGTCTGAATGGCGGGGGTACGCGCATGCGTCGAACGGTCGTTGGACTTGGATTCGCCGTCGCAGGTGCGGTCGCGCTGGCGGCGCAGGCGACGCGCGCTGGTCGCGGCGTGTCGCTAGCGGATCTGACGTGGGTGGACGCCGCACCGCTGCTGAACGCATCCGCCGTCGTCGTCATTCCGCTGGGCGCAGGCGCGGTCGAACACGGGCCGCACCTGAAGTTGAATGCGAACGAGCGGCTCGCGCGCTATCTCACGTCGCGCGTGCAGGAGGCGAGCGCGGTTGTTGTCGCGCCACTGCTCACCTATCACTTCTATCAGGCGTACCTCGATTATCCCGGCACGGCATCGCTGACCGCCGGCACCGCCCGCGACCTCACGATCGACGCCGTCCGCAGCCTGGCGCGATCCGGTCCCCGGCGGTTCTATGTCTTGAACACCGGTGCGCCGACGACGGTTCCGCTCGCGCGCGCGGCGGAGCGTCTGCGCGACGAGGGCATCCTGCTCGGCTACACCGACATGGATGCGGCGGTCCCGCGCATCCCCGCCCTGCAGCAGCGCGCGGTCACGACCGCCCACGCCGACGAAGTCGAAACGTCGATGCTGTTGTACGTGGACCCGCTGGCGGTGGACATGACGAAGGCGGTACGCGAGTACGGACGGGGCTCCGGGCCGATGACGCGCCGGCCCGGGGCGACCGGTTTCTATTCGGCCTCTGGCGTCTCTGGCGACGCCACGCTCGCGACGCGCGAGAAGGGACGCGCCCTCGTCGAAGGCCTCGTCCAGTACGTCATCGACGACATCGAGAAGGTGCGCGCCGCGCCGCTGCCGGGCGTCCAGGCGTCGGCGCCCGCGTTCCGGGACGCCATTCCAGAAGTACGGCCGTCCGTTGCCATGACCGACGGCGGCTGCACGCCGCAGGACGACCGCGCCATCCGCGCCATCGGGCCGCGGTTCGGCGCGGCGTGGAGCCAGATGCGCGCCGATCTCATCGCGTCGCTGTTCGCCGAGAGCGGCGACATGCGCCATCCCGACGGCGCCATCGAACGGGGGCGCGACATCATTCGCGAGAACCGCCGCGAGCTGTTCACGCGGCATGAGTATCGCGGCAGCGTCCACGCGCTGTCGCTGAACGACATCCGCTGCGTCGCCCACGACGTCGCGCTCGCAGACGGCAAATGGGAGCTGCGCAACGTCGGCGGCGAGCAGCTCGCGGCAACGCGGCGTCCCTACACCGGATGGTGCACGCTGATCCTGCGGCGCGTCGGCCAGCAATGGGAAATCGAAGCGTGGCGCTACACCGTCGATCCGCCGCCGAACACGAGCGCGCCGCCCACGATCCTGAAGCGGCCGGGATGGCCGGGTGGGCCGGGCGGACACTGACGCGTGTACCTCGCATCTTCCGCCGGGTCTGAAGACCCGGCCCGCCGCCGGGTCTGAAGACCCGGCCTACCCTGATCGGGTCGCCGTCATTTCACGTAGGGGGGCTTCAGACCCGCACTACGCATTTCACGTAAGATGCGCCCCATGCGTCACGCCCTTGCGGCCGCGGCTCTCGTGCTCCTCTCACTCGTGACCGCGTCGTCGCAGCCGGCGGCGTTCGACGTCCTGATCCGCGGCGGCACCGTCTACGACGGCACCGGCGCGCCGGGCCGGCGCGCGGACGTGGCGCTGCGCGGCGATCGCATCGCCGCGGTCGGAGCGCTCGAGGGAGCGACGGCCGCGACTGTCGTGGACGCGAGCGGACTCGCCGTCGCGCCCGGATTCATCAACATGCTTTCGTGGTCGACGGAGTCGCTGCTCGTGGACGGCCGGTCTCAAGGGGAGATCCGGCAGGGCGTCACGACCGAGATCTTCGGCGAAGGCGCCTCGATGGGGCCGCTGACGCCCGCGATGAAACAGCGCATCGTCAAGGAGCAGGGCGACCTGAAGTACGACATCACCTGGACGACGCTGTCGGAGTACTTGAAGGATCTGGAGCGCCGCGGCGTCGCGCCGAACGTGGCGTCGTTCATCGGCGCGGCCACGATCCGCGAATACGTCGTGGGCCTCGACGATCGCGCGCCGACACCGGAGGAGCTCGAGCGCATGCGGGTGCTGGTCCGGCAGGAGATGGAAGCGGGTGCGCTCGGCGTCGGATCGTCGCTGATCTACGCGCCGGGGTTCTACGCGAAGACCGGCGAACTGATCGAGCTGTGCAAGGCGGCCGCGCCCTACCGAGGCAAGTACATCACGCACATGCGCAGCGAAGGCAATCGCCTCGAGGAGTCAGTGGACGAGGTGCTGCGCATCGCGCGCGAGGCGGGCGTCCCCGCGGAGATCTATCACCTGAAGGCGGCCGGGCGCGCGAACTGGGCGAAGATGGACCGCGTGTTGAAGACGATCAACGGTGCGCGCGCGCAGGGCCTCAGGATCACCGCGGACATGTACACCTATACCGCGGGCGCCACCGGGCTCGACGCGGCGATGCCGCCGTGGGTGCTCGACGGCGGCTGGGACGCCGCGTTCACGCGACTGCGCGACCCGCAGCAGCGCGCGAAGATTGCCGCCGCGATCAGGACCCCGACGTCCGACTGGGAGAACCTCTACCTGGCGGCGGGATCGCCGGAGCGCGTGCTGCTCGTCGGCTTCAAATCCGACGCGTTGAAGCCGCTCACCGGCAAAACGCTCGCGCAGGTGGCCGCGATGCGCGGCAAGAGCGCGGAAGAGACGATCATGGATCTCGTCGCCGAGGACGAGTCGCGCGTCGCCACCATCTACTTCCTGATGTCGGACGAGAACGTCGCGAAGCAGATGCGCCAGCCCTGGATCTCGTTCGGCTCCGACGCCGAGTCGATGGCGCCGGAACCGCCGTTCACGAAGTCGTCGACGCATCCGCGCGCCTACGGCAACTTCGCCCGCCTGCTCGGCAAGTATGTGCGCGAAGACAAGGTGCTGACGCTCGACGATGCGGTCTATCGCCTCACCGGATTGCCGGCCGCCAACCTCGAGCTCGATCGGCGCGGTTTCCTTCGCGAGGGCATGTTCGGCGACGTGGTCGTCTTCGACCCGGCGACGATTGCCGATCGCGCGACGTTCGACAACCCGCACCAGTATGCCGCCGGCATGCGGCACGTTTTCGTGAACGGCGTGCAGGTCCTCAAGGACGGCGAGCACACGGGCGCGAAACCGGGCCGTGCCTTGTGGGGTCCCGGAAAACGGTTCTAGGATCCTGCGGTCGGGTTCGCGGTTCTACTGCCTGCCCGCGTACTTCGCCGGGTCGGCGTCGAACTTCGTTTTACACCCAGGAGCGCAGAAGTAATAGGTCTGCCCCTGGTACTCGCTCTTTCCGGCCGCCTTCTTCTCGTCGATTGTCATGCCACAGACGGGATCTTTGACCATGCGTTTGCTCCTGCGGCAAGCGTACTACGAACGACATTCACGCGGCCCGGCCGACGGCTCATCACGACCGGCGCGTTCGTGATCTCAGAACGTCAAGCGCACGCCGAACTGCATGCGGCGCGGCCCGACGCGCGTGCTCGTGATCCGTCCGAAGTTCGGGCTGCTGACATTCAGGTTCGCGGATCCAAACTGGGTGTGATTCCACGTGTTGAACGTTTCCCATCGGATCTGCAGGTTGGCACGGCCCGGCATCCGGAGGTTCTTGAACAGACCGATGTCCCAGTTGTCGATGCCCGGCTGCTGAATGCTGTTGCGCGCCGCGTTGCCCTGCACGCGAACGCGGTTGCCCTGCGCGTCACGCGGGAAGTCGAACGCCGCCGTATTCAGATAATGGTCGGGCAGGTGACGCCCGTCCGCCGGATTGCCAACCACGTCGGGACGCGATTGCGTGAACGCGCCGATGATCAGCCAGTCGGTACCGAGCGAAGGCGTCTGGAACTGTCCCTGTGCGAACGTTGCGATGCCGGTGATCTGCCAGCCACCGAGCGCCGCGTCGACAGCCGCGGGGACGTCGTGCAGCAGCGCGCGTCCGCGTCCGATCGGCAGCTCGTACACCCAGCTGCCGACGAACCGATGAGGGACATCGAACGTGCTGTGTCCCTTGTCCCACTTCTTGAAGTCCGCCGAGAGCGCCGAGAACTCGTCGGTGGCGCCCAGATCGAGGCTGCGCTGCCACGTGTACGATCCCAGCAGCCACAGGCCCTTCGACCAGCGCTTCTCCACCTTCGCGGTCAACGCGTTGTAGCTGGACCACCCGCCGTTGTACGTCATCAGGATGAACCCGAATTGCGGGTACGGCACGCGTTGCGCGATCGGGATCGTTCCTGTCGGATCGAGGCGCGCGATGTTGAAGTTGCGGCGCTGGGGCAGCTTGCGTCCCGTGCTGCCGGTGTATTCGACTTCGAGCAGATAGTGCGACGCGAGGCTCTTCTGCGCGCCCAGGCTCCACTGCGTCAGGTACGGCGTGCGATTGTGCCGGTCGAACGTGAACGGGTTGACGTTCGGCGAATTCGTGAACGACGGCAGCATCTCGCTCATCACGAGGTTCGGCGTGCGCGGATTCCCCTCGATGGTCTGCGCCTGGAAGAACGGCGGCCCGATCCCCTTGAACTGTTCCTCGTTGAAGTTGTCGGTCGAATAGTAGATGCCGCCCCCGCCCCGCACCACGAAGTCGCCGAGGGCCGGCGGCCGCCACGTGAAGCCAAGCCGCGGCGCGAAATTGTTCCAGTCCGGATCGACGATGTCGGGACGGACGCCCTGCCCGGCCAGCAGGATCTCGCCGCGGTCGGGCGCGAAGACGAGGCTCTTGTTGTCGCGTTCCACCGGAGAGCGCGCGAACTCGTATCGCAGGCCGTAGTTGAGCGTGAAGTTCGGAACGACGCGCCAGTCGTCCTGCACGTACCCGGCCCAGTACGTCGTGCGGAGGTTCTGAATGGAATCGCCGATCGCACCCGACGCGCGGGACGGATAGCCGAGCAGGAAATCCGCGAGGCCGATGCCGTTCGCCTGCAGCCCGGTGTAGCGGCCGTCGAAGGTGAACCCCGGGTTGCCGCTGAAGTTCGTGATCTGGAAGTAGTCCTGACGGCTGATCTGGAATCCGGTGCGGATGTTGTGGCTGCCTTTGACGAAGCTGAGATTGTCGGTGAACTGCAGGTTCTCGTCGAGGGCGCCAATCGCCTGCGAGATGGATCCGATGCCGCCGAAGCCGCTCATGTTGAATCCCGGAACACCGAACATGATCGCCTGATCCGTGGTGTTTCTGAGATGGAAGACTTCGCGCGCGAAATCCCGGCCGTACGAAGTCTCCGAGAGCCGGTAGGTCTTGCTGCGGTTGTAGCCGAACCGGAACTCGTTCAGCAGCCGCGGCGTGAACACGTGGGTCTGCGTGACGGTGACGAGGTGGTCGCTGAGCGGAAACCCTTCGCCGCCGAACTGACGCAGCACCTTCACGTCGCGCGCTTCGTCGGACGAGGAGAAGGTGCCGTAGATCTGGTCGCGCGACCCGAGGACGTGGTCGATGCGCACGTTGTATTGATCGAAGTCGTTGACCGTCTTCGGTGTGGCGATCGAGTTGAACGAGGGGAACGCGGCCGTGCCCGCGGGCACCGGCACGTTCGGCGTCACCGTGTACTGCGTCGCCAGCTGTGTCGTCGGATCGAGTCGCGACGACGGAATCACGTTGCCCGGAAACGGCAGTCCGGTCGTGGGATCGATGACGTCCACGCACTTCTTCGAGGTCGGATTCGCCTGGCAGATCGGGGAGCTCGTGGGAAACAGGCCGGTGCCGGCGCTGTCGTCCGCCAGGTTGCCCGTCAGCTGCGCGGGGGACGGATACAGGCCGGTGGCGCTCGAAGAGACGCGCTGGCGGAAGCCTTCGTAATTGAAGAACCAGAACGTTCGGTTGCGGCCGTTGTAAAGCCCCGGCAGCATCGCCGGCCCGCCAATCGCGGTGCCGAAGTTGTTCTGACGGAACGGCGGTTTCGGGCGATTCGTCGCATTGAGGAAGAACTCGTTGGCGTCGAACCGTGCGTCGCGATGGAACTCGAACACGCTGCCGTGCCACTGGTTCGTGCCCGACTTCAGCGTCGTGTTGACGACCGCCGCGCTGCGCCCGAACTCAGCCCCGAACGTCGACCGCTGGATCTTGAACTCCTGAATCGCGTCCACGCTCGGGCGGATGCCGGCGTTCCCGAACCGCGCGTTCCGCGTCTCGATGCCGTTCACCAGGAAGCTGTTGTTCGATTCCCGCCCTCCCGCGATCGACAGCGTGGTATCGCCCCGCCCCGTCCACGTCGACGCCGGCGAGACCCCGATGCCGATTGGAGTGGCGCCGGCGGAGAGCTGCGCCAGCTGAATGTAGTTGCGGCCGTTGAGCGGCAGCTCGACGATCGGTTTGCTGTCCATCACCTGCCCGATCGCTGCGCTCTCGGCATTGATCAGCGTGGCGGCCGCGGCCGACACGGTGACCGTCTCCGTGACGGTGACGCGGAGCTTCACGTCGACCCGCGCGCGCTGGCCGACCTGAATCCGGATATCGTTGACGATGGTGTCCTTGAACCCGCCCGCGCCGACTTTCAGTCCGTAGAGCCCCGGCTTCAGCTGACCGAACAGGTACATTCCCTGTCCATCGGTGACGGCCTCGTGCGTGACACCGGTGTCCACCTCGGTCAGGAGCAGGGACGCGCCCGGCACGATCAGGTCGCTGCTGTCGACGACGCGAACGACGAGGTCGGCGGAGATGATTTGCGCGTGCGCGCGCCGGGCCGGCATCAGCAGAAGCAGCGCGATCGCCGCCGTCACCGCCGGCAGAACACGCGCTCGCGAAATCCAGGGGCCCCAGGATTGAGCACGCATCTCAGTTCTCCTCCCAAACGGAAGTCAGTCTGCGCGTCGGTTGCCTCAGGCCGTCATGGCGGAAACGATCGAGAGGACCTGGACATCTCCCCTCATGACACACCTTCTGCCTGGGACACCGCCGACTGGAGTGTTGTGTGATTGGGTAACGCGATCGATCGGTGGTGGTGGCGATATTAATGGCGCCGACCGGCTTGTCAACGAGAACTTTGAGCGGCCGAGCTCATCGAATCATGTGGACGAGGGTGGACCTCAAGCGGTGAACCATCGGATCTGCGCCTGCTGAGATCGATGGACGCGATCGATTCGAGGCGCGCCAGCGCCACGCTTCGCGATCCGATCCACGTTCAACGCAGACGGGCCGCTAGCCGAGGTCCTCTGCGAGCAGGTCGGTGTTGATCGCGAAGGCGGCTTCGGCCCCTTCCGCCGCCGCGACGACCACCCATTGCACCGCGCGCGAGGCATCGCCCGCGACGTAGAGGCCGGGCAGGTGCGTCGATTCGTACTTGCCGGTCCGCACCGTCCCTTTCTCGTTGAACTCGCACCCGAGATGGACGGCCAGCTCCGAACGTTGTACCTGGCCCGTCGTGAAGAACAACGCGCGTCGCGGCAGCGGCTCTCCGGCGTCGAAGACGATGTGCTCGAGAACGCCGTCGCGCCCTTCGAGCCGGACCACGCGCTCTTCGCGCACCTGGATGTCGTGGCGCGCGAGGCGCGCGAGATGATCGGGCTCGATCTCCGACGGGCCGTCGGTGCAGAGCACGAGATCGCGGCTCCAGCCGGTCAGCTCGAGCGACAGGCCGTAGCCGCGCGCACCGCGCCCGTAGACCGCGAGCGGCCGATCGCGGACTTCCCAGCCGTCGCAGTACGGACAGTGGAACACGCTCCGTCCGTACAGCTCGGCAAAGCCGGGAATGGTCGGCACGTTGTCGACGACGCCGGTGGCGATCAACAGCTTGCGCGCGTCGGCGCGCTCGCCGGTGGCGAGCGTCACGTGAAAGCGCCCGCCGCTGTCGCACGCGGCCTCGGTGACCTCGACGTCGCGCACCTCGACGCAGTCGTACTCGGCGAGCTGCTCGCGCGCGATGCGCAGGAACTCGCGCGGCGGAATGCCGTCGCGCGTCAGGTAGCCGTGAAGGGCGTGCGACGCCGCGTTTCGCGGGTGGCCGCTGTCGCACACGAGGACGCGCCGCCGGCTGCGCCCGAGCATCAGCGCCGCGCTGAGCCCCGCCGGCCCGGCGCCGATCACGATGACGTCGTACGTCGACACGGCCGGCTACCGCCTGTTTCCGACGACAACGTGCGATCCGAGCCACGCGTCGCGGAAGGCGTTCTGCGCGGCCGTCAGTGTGCCACCGGTGCCCTCGACGGCGTCGAAGACGAACGCCGGATCCTCGGCCAGCGTCACCGTGCCCCTCACCGGTCCACTGCGGCGCGTGAACTCGACCGCGACGCGGTCGCCGGGCTTGTGCGCGCGCAGCACCGCCTGGATCTGCTGCGGGTTCGCGATCGGCCCGTCGAACGCCGTGATCACATCGTCCTGTTCGAGGCCGGCGTCGTAGGCGGGCGTGCCCGGCGGGACGAGCGCCGCGATCGTTGCGCCCTGCGGCGCGAACGCGAGGTCGCCCATCCACGCCGCGCCCGGATTGCGGCGGCGCATGACCAGCCCGGCGCGCTGCACGAGGCGGCCGTAATCGACCGCCTCGCGACCGATGATGTAACGGGTATGGAAGTCGTCGGCGAACGCGCGGTCGCCGCTGACCTCGGCGATCCGATCGCGGACGTCGAGCAGCGAGTACGGCTTCGCCACGAGCCCTGCCTGCGGCCCTCCGGGCTTTCCGTGCACCTTCCACATCGCGCGCATGAAGTCGTCGAGCGTCACCTTGCCGCCGCTCTTGTCGCGCAGCGACAGATCGAGGCCGAGCGCCACCGCGGCGCCGTAGGTGTAGTACGAGATGAACGTCGTGCCGAAGTTGGTGCGGTCCACCGAGCGCGCGGCATCGACGAAGGGCGCCATGCGGCTCATGTCGACGGCGGATCGGAACTGTCGTCCCGATCCGTTCACCACCTCGTTCGCCATGCGCGCGAAGCCGTCGATGGCCGCGTCGCGATCGGTCAGGCCGGCCCGCGTCATCACGAGCGTCCCGTAGTACTGCGTAAATCCCTCCGCCAGCCACAGCGAATCGGTCATGTTCGCCGCTTCGAAGTCGAAGGGCTCGAGTCCTTGCGGACGGATGCGCTCGACGTTCCAGCCATGAAAGAACTCGTGGGCGATGGTGCCGAGCGCGTTCGCAAGCGAACGCCCGGTGACGACCGTGCTGTTGCGATGCTCCATCCCGTCGCCGGCGTTCCAGGGGAGGTAGTCGGCGAGGACCGTGTACGTGCCGGTCTCGTAGGGCGGGAATTCGCCGAACACCGCCATCGCCTCGTCGACGATCTTCTGGACGCCCGCCGCGTACGCGTCGATGTCCTGCCTCGGGGCGTCCGAGTGAACGGCGGTGCGAATCGTGAAGGTGTGGCCGTCGGGGTTCTTCACGGTGAACGCGCGCAGCGCGTACGCGCTCAACTCGGTGGGGCTGTCGAACAGGTACTGCAGATTCGGCGCGGTGAACGTCCACGGATCGGCGGTCGGAAAGAGCTGCGTCGCGGGCTTCCACTGGAGCGTGGCCGGCGGCACGAAGGTGACGCGGACCGGACGATCCTCGAGGCCGCGCGCCCACATCAACGCGGCGGGCAGGTTCATGTGGGCGTGCGTCGTGTCGATGGCGAGATACGTGCCGTCCACGTGGTCGCCGTAGACCTTGTAGGCGATCCTGACGGTCCCGTCGTGCGCGGCGACGTTCCACTGATAGGGATTGGGCCGCAGCGTCTCGCGCTCGCGGCCGCTCCCGTCGAAGGCATGAACGTCGTAGACGTTCTTCACGAACTCGTGCACGGCGTAGCGGCCGGGCGAAGAACGGCTCATGCGCGCCTGCAGCGGGCCGGCCACGGCCGGAAAGGTGACCTCCACCTGCGCGTAGCGGTGCTCGGGCGCGGGGAACGACACGCGATAGACAATCGGCGGAGCGGGCTGCGCGGTCGCGGTCCAGGCCACGAGCACGACGACGAGAACGGATCGAACGAGTGGCGGCCTCATGTCAGTGCTCAATGTTCAATCGCGGCGCGCGGGTTTGACAACCTTGTGAAAAGTTTCACATCATAAAGCCAGCGCTCATCCACAAAGCGCGGACGTCCTGCGTGTCAGCATTCCCGCACCCGTCGTTCGCCTTCGCAAAGCCGCGCATTCGATATAGGCTTATGGTTTTGAGGAGCGCCACGACGCCCAGACGATGAGTCAGATTTTCGCTCGCAGCACCAATGCCTGGTCCAAGGTCAGTATCCTGGCCGTCCTGGTTCTTCTCGGGGTCGTCGGCTGGGTGGTGGTCACGATTTCGTGGTCCGGGTACACGACGGGCCAGGGCCTCACGCGCGATCAGCCCGTCCAGTTCAGCCACGCCCATCACGTGGGATCGATGGGCATCGACTGCCGCTACTGCCACACGACGGTCGAAGAATCGTCGTTCGCGAACATCCCGCCCACCAAGACCTGCATGAACTGTCACTCGCAGATCTGGACCAACGCTCCGATCCTGGAGCCGGTGCGCGCGAGCTTCCGCGACAACACGCCGCTCCAGTGGTGGCGCGTCCACGACCTGCCCGACTTCGTGTACTTCAATCACAGCATCCACGTCGCGAAGGGCGTGGGGTGCGCGACGTGCCACGGTCCGGTCGATCGCATGCCGCTCATGTATCAGGAGAACTCACTGCAGATGAGTTGGTGTCTCGACTGTCACCGCAACCCGCAGAAATACGTGCGCCCGCGCGACCAGGTGTTCAACATGGGCTGGCAGCGCCCCGCCGACGACCCCGGTCTCGGTGAGCGACTCGTCAAGGACTACAAGATCGCGGACGTCCGGCAGCTGACGAGCTGTTCGACGTGCCACCGGTAGCCGCTTCCCTCCTTTCTATATGGACTTCTCCGCCATCCGATCGCGTCTCGCCGCGTCCGACGGGCGTCTCTACTGGCGCAGTCTCGGGGAACTCGCGGACACCCCCCAGTTCCGGGAGTACCTCCACCGCGAATTTCCCGAGCAGGCATCGCAGTGGAACGATCCGCGGGGCCGTCGTCAGTTCCTGAAGCTGATGAGCGCCTCGCTCGCGCTCGCGGGCGTGAGCGCCTGCACGAAGCAGCCGGCCGAAAAGATCGTGCCCTACGTGCGTCAGCCGGAGGATCTCGTTCCGGGCAAGCCGCTCTTCTTCGCGACGGCCGTGTCCTTCGGCGGCTACGCGCAGCCGGTGCTCGTCGAGAGCCACGAAGGGCATCCGACGAAGGTCGAAGGCAATCCTGAACATCCCGCCAGCCTTGGCGCGACCGACATCTTCGGGCAGGCCGCCATCCTGACGCTCTACGACCCGGATCGCGCGCAGTCGGTGATGCAGCGGGGCGAGATCGTCGGCTGGGGCCAGTTCCTGACCGCGATGCAGTCGGCGCTCGCGCAACAGAAGGGCAAGCAGGGCGCGGGGCTGCACTTCCTCACCGAAGCGATCACCTCGCCGACGATGAGCGAACAGGTCGGGCTGATTCGTCAGGCCTATCCCCAGGCGAAGTGGCACCGGTGGGATCCGGCGGGCGGCGACGGCGCACGCGCCGCGGCCCGCGACGGCGGCGACGCGGTGCATCACTTCGACAAAGCGGACCTCGTCGTCTCGCTCGATGCCGATTTCCTGAGCTGCGGGCCCGCCGCGGTCCGCTACGCCAAGGATTTCGCGACGCGCCGCCGCGTCACTGACGACCGCAAGGAGATGCACCGCTTCTACGCGATCGAGAGCACGCCCACGCTGACCGGCGCGAAAGCCGATCACCGGCTGGCGCTGCGCGCGTCGGAGATCGAAGCCTTTGCGCAGGCGCTCGCCGGCGCCGTCGGCGCGGGCGCTGGCGGCGGCGCCGCATTCTCGGCTGCCGACGCGCAGAAGTGGGTCGCCGCCATTGCCAAGGATCTGCAGGCGCATCGCGGCCGCTCGGTCGTGATCGCCGGCGACTATCAGCCGGCCGCCGTCCACACCATCGCGCGGGCGATGAATCAGGCGCTCGGCAACGTCGGGACGACCGTCACCTACATGCCGCCGGTCGAGGTCGCCTACGCCGAGCAGGCGGCGCCGCTGCGCGATCTCGCGCAGGCGATGGACGCCGGCCAGGTCGACGTCCTGGTGATCCTCGGCGGCAATCCGGTCTTCACCGCGCCGGCCGATCTCCGGTTCCAGGAACGGCTCGCGAAGGTGCCCTTCTCGGTGCACCACTCGCTCTACTTCGACGAGACCTCGGCGTTCTGCCTCTGGAACCTGCCGGAGGCGCATGCCTTCGAAAGCTGGGGCGACGTTCGATCGTTCGACGGCACCGTCACGATCATGCAGCCGCTCATCGCGCCGCTCTACGAAGGACACACCGGCGCCGAAGTGCTCGCCTCGTTCATCGACGCGCAGAACGGCAAGAGCGCGCACGACCTGGTCAAGGACTACTGGACGCGTGCGCTCTCCGGAAAAGTCGGCGGCTGGACGATCACGGATCCGAACGGACAGCCGTTTGCCGCTCCCGACAAGTTCTGGAAGCGCGCCCTGCACGACGGTTTTGTGACAGGCACCGGCGCAGCGCGGAACGAAGCGCCAGGGGCGAAGGACGAAGGGCGAGCGGCGAGTGGCGAAGGGCGAGCGGCGAGCGCTGCCGCCGCAGGTGGGAACGCCGCCGCGCCGGCCACGGCCAGCGCCGCAAATCAGCCGGCCTCCGCGCCCGCCGCGCCTCCTCCCTCGCCCCCCGCGAGCGGGAACGAAGCGGCCGGGACCGGCGGGCTCGAGATCATCTTCCGTCCCGATCCCACCATCTGGGACGGCCGCTTCGCCAACAACGGCTGGCTGCAGGAGCTGCCCAAGCCGCTGACGAAGATCACCTGGGACCCGTCGGCGTGGATCAGCCCTCGCACGGCCCACGACAAGGGGCTCGACGACGGCGATCTCATCGAGCTCCGGTATCGCGGCAACACGGCACGGCTGCCGGTGGCGATCGTCCCCGGACATCCTGACAACGCCGTGACGGCATTCTTCGGCTACGGGCGCCAGCGCGTCGGCCGCGTCGGCACCCCCGCCGACGATCAGGCGAAGGCCTTCGACGTGTTCAAACTGCGCACGTCCGACGCGCCGTGGTTCGGCAGCGGCCTCGAGATCGCCAAAGTCGGGCGCTACCTGCTCGCGCGGACGCAGGAGCACCACCTGATGGAGGGGCGGCATCCCGTCCGCTCCGGCACGCTGAAGGAGTACGAGGAGAACCCGAAATTCGTCGCCGAGCTCGACGAGATCCCGCCGCGCACGCTCTCGCTGGTGCCGCTGTGGGAATACAACAGCTATCGCTGGGGCATGGCCATCGATCTGTCGACGTGCACCGGCTGCAGCACGTGCACGATCGCGTGCCAGGCGGAAAACAACATCCCGGTCGTCGGCAAGGACCAGGTGCACCGCGGCCGCGAGATGCACTGGATCCGCGTCGATCATTACTTCGCCGGCAATCCCGAGGACCCGAGCTCGATCGAGACGCACCACCAGCCGGTGCCGTGCATGCAGTGCGAGACCGCGCCGTGCGAGCTGGTGTGCCCGGTCGGCGCGACGGCGCACAGCGCGGAAGGCCTGAACGACATGGTCTACAACCGCTGCGTGGGCACGCGCTACTGCTCGAACAACTGCCCCTACAAGGTGCGCCGCTTCAATTTCCTGCTCTACTCCGACTGGAACACCCAGAGCCTCGAGCCGCTGCGCAACCCCGACGTCACCGTCCGCTCGCGCGGCGTGATGGAGAAGTGCACCTACTGCGTGCAGCGCATCAACGCCGCGCGCATCGAAGCGAAGAAGCAGGACCGCAAGATCGCCGACGGCGAGGTCGTCCCGGCGTGTGCGCAGGCGTGCCCGGCCGACGCGATCGTCTTCGGCGACATCGGCGATCCGAACAGCGTCGTCTCGAAACTCAAGGCGCAGCAGCGCAACTACGGGCTGCTCGAGGAACTCAACACGCGGCCGCGGACCACGTATCTGGCCGCGCTCCGCAACCCGAATCCGGAGCTCGAGCCCGCGCCGGGCGCCGTTTCCCGCACTGAGCACTGATGGATCCCAAACCCGCCACCTATCCGCCGCCACCGCTGATCGAGCCGGGCCACACCTTCGGATCGATCACCGACAAGATCAGCGCGGTCGTCCTCTCGGGGCGCCATCCCTTCAGCTGGTACGCGGTGTTCGGCGTCGGCCTGATGCTCGCCGGCATGCTCGGCATGGCCGTGACCTATCTGCTGCTCAAGGGCACCGGCATCTGGGGCATCAACATTCCGGTCGGCTGGGGCTTCGCGATCATCAACTTCGTCTGGTGGATCGGCATCGGCCACGCCGGCACGCTCATCTCCGCGATTCTGCTGCTGCTCAAACAGGGCTGGCGCACCTCGATCAACCGCTTCGCGGAAGCGATGACGATCTTCGCGGTCATGTGCGCGGGCATCTTCCCGCTGATCCATACCGGCCGGCCGTGGCTGGCCGCCTACTGGCTGTTCCCGTACCCGAACAGCATGTCGATCTGGCCGCAGTTCCGCAGCCCGCTGATCTGGGACGTGTTCGCGGTCTCGACCTACTTCACCGTCTCGCTGATGTTCTGGTACGTCGGGCTGATCCCGGACCTCGCGACGCTGCGTGACCGCGCGCAGCATCGCGGGCTCAAGATGGCCTACGGCTTCCTCTCGCTCGGCTGGCGCGGATCGGCGCGGCACTGGCAGCGCTACGAGCACATCTACCTGCTGCTCGCCGGCCTCTCGACGCCGCTCGTGCTCTCGGTCCACACCGTCGTCAGCTTCGACT
>JABFWM010000282.1 GCA_013362195.1 Acidobacteriota bacterium | reverse complement strand
TCCGTGCCGACATCAGAGGCTTCGTCCGCGGTCAGCTTGGGGACGTCGCGGAAATCGAGCAACACACCCTCGACGGGGTGCGTCTTGATTTCGCTTCTGATGGCGGCGACCGCCGCGAGCGCCTCGTCGGAGTTGGAGTCTCCGTACCATCGCGCGCGAATCAACCGATCCTCTTCGATCACTTCGACCGCGAAGGGCATGGCGTCCTCGCGTCAGCCGCTCGCAGGGCTGACGGCCATCGTAACACACGCCATTGGATGGGTTTATAGCCCTGCCGCTCGCCGCACCTCGAGCGCGGCATCGTTGCGCGCCTGGCCACACCGACTGCAAGATGGTGAACCGGAAGCCATGACGAACCAGCCCGAGAGCAAACTGTCATTCGACACCCAGGTCATGGACGTGCACCTCACGGGGTTACAAGCGGAAGTCGAGGCGAAGCTGCGCCGCGTCAGGAAATTCCGCGAACACATGCAGAAGATCGACGCCGCCGGCGGCAGAACCAACCGGCAGGACCGGGAGAAAGTCGCGCGCGCGCTCATCGCGCAGGTGAAAGAAATGCTCGACGCCAACCTGCAGGTACGCGAAACGCTGCAGGAACTGCTGCAGACGGCGGAATCCGTGCTCGAAGACGTTCGGCGATAACGGCGCCGCCATTCCGCGGTATAACCGTGCAGTCATTGCATCTGCCTAAGACGCCGTCTGACGGCGTCGCGGGGGAACCACTCGTCGGGGCGAACCAGATCGATCTGGAGAGGACTTCCAACCTCGAGCCCGTCAGCTAACCCCGTCGGCCGATTGGAGGATATCTGGCAAGCCCGCGTTCAAGCTCCCGCAGGCTGCTCCCGCTCACGCTGACCGCGATCGGTGTCGTCTACGGCGACATCGGCACGAGTCCGCTCTATGCGCTGCGGGAATGCTTCTTCGGTTCACACTCGGTATCCGCGCAGCACGAAAACGTCCTCGGCGTTCTCTCGCTCATCATCTACTCGCTCGTGCTGGTCATCTCGATCAAGTACATCGCGATCGTGATGCGCGCCGACAACGACGGCGAGGGCGGGATTCTCGCCCTGGCGGCGCTGATTCCCGCCGACGACCGCGGCCGCGCCCGCTGGCGCGCGGCGCTCGTCCTGATGGGCATCTTCGGGGCGGCCCTGCTCTACGGCGACGGCATGATCACCCCTGCGATCACCGTGCTCGGCGCGGTCGAAGGGCTGAAGGTCGCGACGCCGCTGCTCGATCCTTACGTCGTGCCCGTCGCGGTCGCGATCCTGATCGGGGTATTTGCGATCCAGCGCCACGGGACGCACCGCGTCGGCCGATTGTTCGGACCGATCATGGTCGTGTGGTTCATCGTCATCGCCGTGCTCGGCATCGCGTCCGTAGTACGGCAACCGGTCGTCCTCACCGCCATCGATCCGCGCCACGCGCTCGCCTTCTTCCGCGCGCACGGCTGGCACGGATTCGCGGTGCTGGGCGCGGTGTTTCTCGTGGTCACGGGCGGCGAGGCGCTGTATGCCGACATGGGTCATTTCGGCAAGCGGCCGATTCGGTTGGCCTGGTTTTCGCTCGTGCTGCCGGCGCTGCTGCTGAACTACTTCGGTCAGGGGGCGCTCCTGCTCGAGAATCCCGCGGCCGCCGAACAACCATTCTTCCTGCTCGCGCCGGACTGGGCCCTGCTGCCGCTGGTCGCACTGGCAACCGCGGCGGCGATCATCGCGTCGCAGGCCCTCATTTCCGGCGCGTTCTCGCTCACGCAGCAGGCCGTTCAGCTCGGCTACTGTCCCCGCCTGGACATCGAGCACACGTCTCATCACGAGATGGGCCAGGTCTACGTGCCGCAGGTGAACTGGGCGTTGATGATCAGCACCATCGTGATCGCCGTGGGCTTCGGATCCTCGACGGCGCTGGCGGCGGCGTATGGCATTGCCGTCACGTTGACGATGGTGATCACCGCGGTGTTGCTGCAGGTCGTCGCCATCGAGCGATGGCAATGGCCGCCGGCGGTCGCGTATCTCGTGACCGGTCTGTTCCTGACCATCGACCTCGCGTTCTTCGGCGCCAACGCACTGAAGATCGCCCACGGCGGGTGGCTGCCGCTGGTGATTGGCGGCGTGCTCTTCACCTTGATGACGACGTGGAAGACGGGCCGGCAGATCGTCGCGAAGCGCCTGACCGCACGAGCCATCCCGCTCGAGGACTTTCTCGCCCGCGTCACCGCGATACAGCCCGCGCGCGTTCCCGGCACCGCGGTGTTCATGACCGCGCAGCCGCGCGGCACACCGCCGGCGCTCGCGCACAACCTGCGCTACAACAAGGTGCTCCACGCGCACGTCGTCACGCTCATGGTGACCACCGAACCGGTGCCGCACGTGCCGACGACTCGCCAGGTGACGGTGCGGCCGCTCGGCCAGGGCGTGTTTGACGTCCGCGTGCGCTACGGATTCATGGAAGATCCGAACGTCCCCGATGCGCTCGCGCGGGCGAGCGAGCACGGCCTCGAGCTCGACGCCGATGACGTCACGTTCTTTCTGGGCCGCGAGACGCTGATCGTCACCGAGACTCCGGGCATGGCCACCTGGCGCGAACGACTGTTCGTGCTCATGGCACGCAACGCCGTCCGGGCCACGAGCTACTTCCGGCTGCCGCCCGAGCGCGTCGTCGAACTCGGCGTGCAGGTCGAACTCTGATGCGGATGCGGTGCGCGATCGCCTGCGAGGAGGGGCCCTCTACCGTCCCGCGACGGTCGGGCCGGCGGGCCTGGGATTCTCCGCAGGACGTCTGATCGCCGTGAGCCGAACACGGGACGCCTGGCGCGACCGGTACGCGGCGTTTACCGCGCGGAAAACGCAGCTGGCGGCGAGCGCGGCGCTCCCGCCGTACGTCACCGCGTTCGACGCGCCCGATCCGGATCTCCTCGCGATTGGCAACGACTGGTCGCGGGCGCTTTTCGACGGTCCGTTCTACGTGTCGCCACCGCGCGATCCGGCCCGCCCCGCCTGCTCCCTCGTGTTCGTGCAATCGGCCGACGGAAATACCGGCGCCGACGATCCGGGCACGCTCGGCGGCGGCGACACCGATAAGCACCTGATCTACGAAGGGCTGTCCCGCATCGCCGCGGATGCGGTGCTCGCGGGCGCCGAGACCGTGCGCGGCGCCGAGGTGATCTTCTCCGTCTGGCATCCGCAGCTCGTCGCGCTGCGCGCCGCGATGGGACTTCCCCGCCATCCGCTGCAGATCGTCGCGACCATGCGCGGCCTCGTTGTCGACGACGTGCTGCTCCTCAACGTGCCTGAAGTCGACGCCGTGGTGCTGACGATCGCGTCGGGGATGCGATTGATGGAAGGCGCGCTTCGCGAGCGGCCCTGGGTGCGTCCAGTGGTGATGGACGCCGCCGATCACCTGGGGCGCGCGTTCGACCTACTGCGAGGGATGGGAACGACTCGACTTTCGTGCGTCGGCGGGCGCAGCCTCGCCGCGCACCTTCTCGCGGCCGATCTCGTGGACGATGTGTATTTGACGACCGCGCCACAGACGGGCGGTACGCCGGGCACACCGCTCTTCCAGCGGCCATGGAACGGCCGCGCGATCGTGCGCAAGTACGGCACCGGTGCGGACACCGACGTCGTGTTCGAGCACCTGGTGCGCGGGACGCATCAACGGCCTGCGTGAACGCGCGCACACCTCGAACGCAGAACGGCAGATCGCTCAGTGCCGTTCCTGCAGCTCCGAAGCCAGCGGGATCAACTGCGGCGCCGGCGATACGATCAGCGGCGCACTCGCCGTCATTCGTGTGAACGAGTCGGACTCGAACAGCCGCAGCTCGTAGGTGCCTGGTGTGCCCGGCGCGGCGAAACTGATGCGGCCGTCGACGCCAATCTCGGCACGATCGAGCATCGTCGTGTCGGACGCGCCCGCCGCATAGACGCCCACCCAGCCGCGTGGAGCGGCTGCGGCCTCGATCCGGACATCGGCGCCTTCGACGACGACCGGCGTCCGCAGCATCAGCCGCGGCGTGGTCACCGTCGGCGGCGTGGTCATCGACATCACCGCGCCGGGCGACGACGACACGGACTGCGGAGCCGACGTGCGCTCGAGGGTGGTGGCGTTGGACGCTACAGCTCGTCGCGGTGTTGACGCGGAGGCCGGCGTCGTCGTCGCCGCTTCAGCGTCGGCAACGGACGGCAGCGCCATCGCCGGTGGCGCCCCGGCGCCGGCGGGCTGCGCGATTGGCGCTGCCGTCGTCGTTGCCGCCAGTACCGTCGCCGCCGCGAAGTCGTTCCGGACGTTGATGAAGCGGCTGCCGATGCCCTGCACGCGTCCGAGCGAATCCCGCACCGCCCACGCCAGCGTGTGCGTGCCGTTCGACAACTGCGTGGTGTCGATCACGAAGTACCCGACCGCGCTGTTCGTGTTCTTGTACCCCGGGAACAGCGACGTGATGTCGGCGCGCTGCAGCCCGAATGCCGGATGCCCGACGCGCACGTCATCGATCACGACGTCGATCGTCGAACCGTCGGCCGCGATCGATCCGGGCTGCGGCGTCAACGCCCACCCCCAGTTGATGATGGTGCCGGACACGATCGCGCCCTGGGCCGGCGTGTCGATCGCGCCGAAGGGCAGCTTCGCCTGGTCGTTGGCGCAGAACACGGTCCGCGATCCCAGCAGCGTGCGGTGTCCCTCGACATCGCGCGCATACACGTGGAAGCGGTAGAAGCCGGTGCCACCGTTCGGGAGCATGTTGGTGAGCAGCATGTACCCCCATCCGCCGCGTGACGCAAAGGGATGGTTGGGGAATTGCGCCTGCACGTCGGGACGCGCACCGTCGACCATGGTCGCCGTTCCGAGCATGACCTGCGCCGGCGGTTCGTTGGGTAGGGCGTCCCGGAAGATCTCCACCGCCGCAACACCGATGTCGTCGAGCGCCCACCCGGTGATCGCAACCGATCCGCTCAGGCCCGACGCGCCATCGGCGGGAGTATCGAGAAATCCGAACGGAGGTTTCGAGGCGGGGGGCACCGGCGGGAGATTGACGCGGATCGACCGCTGCGCGCTGACTGAATCGTAACGGCTGTCGGCAGGCACGAACGTCACCGAGAGCGTGTGTGTGCCGGCCTCCAGAAACGTGCCCTTGGGCGGGTTGTAGACGAACCGCCCGGGGACCGTCTTCGCGTACTTGGTGGGTGGAGAGCCGCTGAGGGCAATGCTGGTCATCGCCGGCACCGGCTGGGGATCAACGGCCGTGGCGTTCAGCTGCGTGGCTCCGAGCGCCGTGCCATAGGTGATGTCGGACGGGTTCGTCCACTGGATCGCGGCCTTGATCCGCGACGAGGTCTTCACCGTCAGTATCACGCTCGCCGTCGTCGTCGCATAGTTCGAGTCGGCCGGCGTGAAGACCGTCGACAGTTCCCAGACGCCGACGGCGAGCACGGTGCCGGCGGACGGCGTGTAGACGAAGGTCCCCGGCACGCTGGCGGTCGCGTTCAACTGCGTCGCGCTGAGCGCCGTGCCCTGGACGATGTCGAGAGGCGTGCGCCAGGTGACGATCGGGGTTACCTTCAACACGTTGATGAAGACGTCCTTCGTCGTCGTGCTGTAGTTCACGGCATCAGTCGGAAAGAACGTCACCGACAGCCGCTGGGCGCTACCCGCGTTCAACACCGTGCCTTCCGCCGGCGTGTATACCCAGGTGCCGGCGACGGTCGCCGCGGCGTTCAGTTGGAAGGCACCGAGCGGCGCGCCATACGTGATGTCGGCAGGATTGGCCCACGTGATCGCCGGCGTGGCCTTCACGACGTTGATCGAGACCGTCTTCGTCGCGATCACGTAGTTCACCGCGTCGGTCGGGGTGAAGGTCACGGACAGCGTCTGGTTCGCGCCGGCGCTCAGAATCGTGCCCGCGGCCGGCGTGTAGACGAAGGTGCCCGCCGTGCTGGACGTGGCATTCAGCTGCGTCGCACTGAGTGCCGTGCCGGAGGTGATATCGGCGGGCGCAGGCCAGGTGATCGTCGGCGTCGCCTTGACGACGTTGATCGTCACGGTCTTGGAGGCGGTCGTGTAGTTCGCCGCGTCGGTCGGAGTGAAGGTCACCGTTAACGTCTGGCTTGCGCCGACGTTCAAGGTCGTGCCGGCCGCGGGTGCGTAGACGAAGCTGCCGGGCGTGCTGGACGTCGCATTGAGCTGCGACGCGCTCAGCGCGGTGCCGTAGGCGATGTCGGCCGGCGGCGCCCAGGTGATCGTCGGTGTGCCCTTCAGGACGTTGATCGTGACGGTTTTCGTCGCCGTCGTGTAGTTCACCGCGTCCGTCGGCGTGAAGGTCACGGACAGCGTCTGGTTCGCGCCCGCCTTCAATGTCGTGGCGGCCGCCGGTGCGTAGACGAAGGTGCCGGGCGTGCTGGACGTCGCATTCAGCTGGGTCGCGCTCAGCGTGGTGCCGTAGGTGATGTCCGCGGGCGGCGCCCAGGTGATCGCCGGCGTGCCCTTCAGGACGTTGATCGTGACGGTCTTCGTCGCGGTCGTGTAATTCACCGCGTCGGTCGGCGTGAACGTCACGGACAGCGTCTGGTTCGCGCCCGCGCTCAAGGTGGTGCCAGCAACCGGCGTATAGACGAACGTACCCGCCACCGACGA